>DATHAW010000452.1:0-5667 GCA_035296465.1 Spirosoma sp. | reverse complement strand
CTAACTAACCTGTTTTGTTGTATAAGTGGCTATTATGTTAAGTTATCCCATTGAAACTGATATGATGTATTAATCTTAATCGGATAGCTTCAGGCCAATAGGAGCTTTTCTGTAACGTATCGTCACGGATTTGCTAGAAATTGATACCCCGCCCTACGTCCTTCTCAACTCATCCGGCATAGCTCTTGCTTATACTACTCTGGCGTGTCAAATAAGCGTTTAACGAATCTTATAGCCGTTCGACTTCGAACCTGAGTTCGTCAACTAACTGGCGGAGCCGGTCAGTGTTGGGGGCAGGCGGGGGCAGTTGCTGGCTGACAAAAGCAGTCACCTCCCACACTTCCAGCACGTCCTTTAAGGCCGCTTCCCGATTGGGTATGTCCGCGCGGTCGGCGGTGAGCAGCAGGGTTCCCTTTATTTTCACCTGATTATAAACCCGGCGGCAGCAGATACCGCTCGTCTGTAACAACAGGACGTAGAGCTTTCCGTCGGCAATATCAAACCAGTTACGAACAAACTGCCCGATGAGCAGCGCACCTGGAAATGCAAAATCGTCACCGGCTTCAAAGGCCCGGTAATGGGCATCGGGCAGCGTGGGCAGGTGCATGGCAGGGAGCCGGTGCAGAAACTCGGCCTGCTGATGCCGCTGGCCATACTCTCCAAACTGCGGCTGCATCACCACGGGAATTGTAGGCGCTACCGGCTGCAGGGGTGGATTGGGGCGGGCAGCCTCGCCCCTGCCCTCATATACGTTGTTGAACGTCAATAACTCGGGGCTCCGGTTGTTGACTCCGCGGGGGTCCAATGTCCGGCTTTCCGGCTGGTGCCCAAAGAGCCGGTCCACGGGCGAACTGGGCGGCACAGGTTGAAACTCTGCCGTTGGCCGTTCCGGCGACCGGATAATTGGCGGGGTAATAGTGGGGCGGGATACTGGAACTTCACGGGATTCGTCGGGTGCGCGGTAGTATTTATTCAGTACCGACGCAAGAGGCTGGGGCTCTGGTCCGGGCAGGGTGGGCTGGGCAAAAATGTCGGGGAAGTCTGGGTGCTGAAACGGGTCGTCAGTATCACCGGAGATGATCTTTCCGTCGGATCGGATCGTTGGCCCATCGGCCTGTTCGGGCCGAATTCGAAGGTCAGGGGATTTCGTCGACTGCCCGAGTGGAATGCTAAGATTAGGCGTTTCGCGAAGTTTGCGCAGGTCCTGGCGAGTCAGCAGTTCGACAGTGGTATTGAATGCTTTAGCAATCGTTTGTATGTTCTGCTGATTCGGATTTGCACGAGCCTCTTCATAAGCTCCTAACAGCGAGCGTTTTATGTTTATTTTTCGGGAGAATTGCTCCTGCGTTAGGCCGTTGAGCTTGCGCAGGTAGCGGATGTTTTCGCTGACGAGTGTCATCCGGCTTGGTTTACTAAAGTTTGGGCTAATATAAATGAATCCTGTTTTAAAAGCCAATGACCACCAATATGCCCCTTTTTTGTATTTTTAGCCTATTCATTTGACTATATAGTATATCCCCTCTGGCATTCTATGAATACTATCCTCCTGGAAACAGAACAGCGAAACGATTGGCAGGCGGTTTTTACGGCCCAGCGTCTCCACGCTCCCCGCATGGCCCTGACAACGGCCGGGCAGCGTATCGAACGCATCCGGCGCATTCAAACCTGGGTGATGAGTCACCAGCCTGACCTGGAAAGGGCGATGTACGACGATTTTCGCAAACCCACGGCCGAGGTAGGCCTGGGCGAGTTGATGTCGGTCAATGCTGAGATTAAGCACATCATTAAAAATTTAAAGCGATGGATGCGTCCCCAGTCGCTGCCCACTCCGCTCAGTATGGTTGGCACGCGCTCGTCTATCCGCCATGAACCCAAAGGCAACGTTCTGATTTTCTCAGCCTGGAATTATCCCTTCTCCCTGATGGTGAAGCCGCTGGTATCGGCCATTGCTGCTGGAAATGTGTCTATTCTAAAACCGTCGGAGATGGCTCCGCACACGGCGCAATTCCTGAGCCGGATGGTAAACGAGTTATTTCCGGCGGAGGAAGTGGCCGTTTTTGAGGGTGATGCCTCGGTAGCGCAAGCCTTGCTCGAACTGCCCTTCAACCACATCTTCTTCACGGGAAGCCCGGCCGTCGGCAAAATTGTGATGGCTGCGGCTGCTAAGCACCTGGCGTCGGTCACGCTCGAACTGGGCGGCAAGTCGCCGTCGATTGTCGATGAAACAGCCGACCTCAAAACAGCTGCCGAGCAGATCGCCTGGGGTAAATACCTGAATAATGGCCAAACCTGCATCGCCCCCGACTATGTCCTGGTGCATAGCTCGGTAAAAGAACCGTTCCTGGCCGAGTTCCGGCAGGCGGTAAAGCGGATGTACAATGCCGAAGGCCAGGGAATCGAATCGTCTGACAGCTACGCCCGCATGGTGAACAACCGGCATTTCCAGCGCGTCCGCTCATTACTGAACGACGCCGTGCAGCAGGGCGCTACCGTAACCATGGGTGGAACTATGAATACCGACCAAAACTTCATTGAACCAACCGTAGTGGAGAATGTGACCGACGATATGCGCATCATGCAGGAAGAGATTTTCGGCCCGGTACTGCCCGTCGTTACGTTCTCGAAGCCCGACGAGGCCCTGGCCGTTATCAACGGCAAAGAGAAACCACTTGCGCTGTACATTCATAGTCGCAGCCGCCGGAACATCGACTACCTGATGGAACGTACCTCCGCCGGTGATACCATTATCAATGATGTCATGCTCCAGTTTGGCAATGTCGAGTTACCATTTGGCGGGGTCAACAACAGCGGCATCGGCAAGTCGAACGGCTTTTTCAGCTTCCAGGAGCTTTCCAATCAGCGGGGCGTGATGGAGCGCCGTTTCGGCACGATGAAGTTTCTTTATCCCCCTTATACCAACCGGGTAAAAAAGCTGATAAACTTTGTTATCAAACATTTGTAACATAAAAACAAGGCCATGACCTATCTGGTCGTGGCCTTGTTTTTATGTTAATCACACTCCCTACCGAACCCTTACGACCAGTTATGAGAAGGATAATCTGTTGTTTAGTCACGATTGGATTAACCCTGACGGGTTTGCAGGCGCAGGAGATTGCAAAATCAGGAAAAAGCCGGTGGGGAGCAGGCATTTTCGCTGGCCTAAACTATACTTACCCCCGAGTAATTATCCACTATCCTGCTCATTTTTCACCACAGACCAACCTGCTCTTGGGCGTTGACCTGAACTACCAGCTAACCGCCCGTGTCTTGTTACACGCCCAACCGTCATGGACACAAATTCGTAATGTCAGTCCTAATGGTTTTTCAAGAAGTCTGATTTTGAATAGCACTACGGTCAGCATACCATTGTTTTACCGTTACTAGGTGTTGCCTGCCCATAGGTCACTTTTCGTAGAAGCGGGTATAAGCTACAACCGGATTGTAAAAAGTGACTACCGGGAAGACTCAGGGGTTGTCTGCATTACCGGTCCATGCCCAACAGTCTACACCCCTAAAGTTTCTGCCTCTACCAAGTCAGCGGTAAGTGGCCTGGCCGGGGTTGGCGTCAACATTGAATTACATAAAATCAGTGTTCCCGTTACACTGCGATACGAGCGGTATGTAAGTAGTTATATGTTCCCGGGTTTTTACGAAAGGTCGTCTACTCCCGTACAATTCGAGAATTTTTCGATTACAACGGGTGTAAATTTTTAATTCTATATCAGGCTTTTACTCCGTTAACTTCCTGTCATGCTTTAAGCTGACTGTTTTACAGGGGTTATTAATGGGTTAGGCCGTCGTGCCACCGCAGCTCGACCCAGCACCGGCTGTGCAACCGTAGCAGTGTTCGTTCAGGATGATGGTGCGCTGGCTGAGCAGATCGGCATTGAAGTCCCGAACGTGCCGCACAGAACTGGCTACATTCAGGTCGAGCATCTGGTTAAAATCACAGTCGTACAGTTGACCATCCCACCCCACCGAAATGGTGCTGCGGCACATAACGCTCTGTGCGGCTGACGGATTAAAAGCATTGACCAGCTTTTCCATATAACCCTCATAATTACCTGACGCAATGAGGTAATCGAGGTAGCGGCTAACGGGGATGTTGGTGATGGCGTACAGGTCGTTGAATACAATGCCAAACTCATCGAGCAGTACCCGCTTAAACTGCCGCTCCAGTCCCTCCTGCGATCCCGGCATAAATGCTCCCGCCGGGTTATACACCAGATTTAGTTTCAAACCGGAATCCGGTTGCCCGTATCCAATGGCGTTGAGCATCGTAAGCGCCTTAATGGAGTCGCTAAAAACGCCTTTCCCGCGTTGCCGGTCGGTTTTATCGGCGTTATAAAATGGCAGAGAACTGACCACTTCGATCTGATTGTCGCGGTAAAATTCGGGGAGGTCATTGTACTTCGGATTCGCGACAATAATGGTAAGGTTACAGCGCACGATCACGTGGCGACCCAATTTGCGAATCTCCTGCACAAACCACCGAAAGTCGGGGTTCATTTCCGGGGCACCCCCCGTTAGGTCCACCGTCGAGATGTCGGACTGAGCCAGTGCTTCAAGGCACTCTTGCATCGTCTCGCGGGTCATGATTTCCTTGCGATCGGGTCCGGCATCAACATGGCAGTGTTTGCAAACCTGGTTACACATTTTGCCGACGTTCACCTGAAACACCAACAATTCGCCCGGTCGCAGTGGAAACAGCCCTGCTGTTGTCATGCTGGTCAGAAACGAAGGCCGCCTGCCCGTTCCCGTGTTCTTATTTTCCAGGAAATCAAGTTGCGCGCCGGAACTGGAGAGGTGGTGCCCGCTGGCTTTTAAACTTTTCATAGGGTGGGTATTCTTAATTGGGCCGCCGGTTTGGTTGCCCGTCTGGCGCGGTTTACATCGACACCTGCTTCACTTTATTCATCATCTGAACGCTGTGCACCAGTGACGAACCACCCCGAATAGCAGCCGCTACGTGAACAGCTTCCATCATTTGTTCTTCCGTACAGCCTTTTTCGAGCGTATCGTTCGTGTACGCATCAATGCAGTAGGGACACTGGACCGTATGTGCTACGGCCAGCGCAATCAGCGATTTTTCGCGGGCGGTAAGAGCACCTTCGGCAAAAACGGAGCCGTAATACGAGAAAAACTTGTCGGCTAATTCCTTCTGGTATTCGCCAATATGACTAAATTTCTTGAGGTCGTCGGGATTGTAATACGTTTCCATGAAGTTAGATGAATATGAGAGTACATACGAATGAGCAAAATAAACAGATTTCCCTGCCGACCTTACTTGTAGGCTGGAATACCCGTTATCTCCGCACCAAGGATCAAGAGGTGAATGTCATGAGTGCCTTCATAGGTACTGACCGATTCAAGGTTCATAAGATGGCGCATAACGGGGTAGTCGCCTGTAATGCCCATCGCCCCCAGAATCTGGCGGGCTTCGCGGGCAATGCGCAGGGCCATGTCAATATTATTCCGCTTGGCCAGCGAAATCTGGGCGGTGCTGGCTTTGTCTTCGTTTTTTAGCATCCCTAGCCGCCAGCACAAGAGTTGCGCCTGGGTGATAGCGGTGAGCATTTCAGCTAATTTTTTCTGCACCAGCTGAAAACTGGCAATTGGTTTGCCAAACTGAACGCGTTCGAGTGCGTAACGACGGGCCACTTCATA
>DATHAW010000451.1:0-2680 GCA_035296465.1 Spirosoma sp. | reverse complement strand
CCAACTATTCGGAGAGCCTGTTTACAGAGTATTACCACGGGAAAAATGCCGGAGCGCAGTACGTAATCGGGTGCCGGGCTAATGTCCGCAATGACCTGCCCATTATCGGGACGTACAATGTCAATAAGGCCGGTTCGGGCGATATGTACTTCAAAGGTGGCAACATGCTCCACACCATCCGGCAACTGGTGGGCGACGATGAGCGCTGGCGGCAGATTTTGCGCGGCCTGAACAAAACGTTTTATCACCAGACCGTAACCACCGACCAGGTTGAGGAGTACATGATCCGGCAGACGGGCCGAAACCTGAAGCCCGTATTCAATCAGTATCTACGCGACGTCCGGATTCCCGTGCTCGAATACCGCCTGGTGTCGGGTGGGGTTCAGTACCGCTGGGCCAACTGTGTGGCTGGATTCGATATGCCGGTGCAGGTTTGTTTAAATGAAGTCGGACCGTATGAGTCACTAAAGCCGACAAGTCAATGGAAAACCCTGACCGGCAAAAATATTACGGCGCTCACCCCCGACGCAAATTACTACGTGCTCAGTAAGTTAGTGCGCTAGTAATCAAACGTAGTGCTAAAAGTCAGAATTAGCTTACTTAAGTGGGGTTCAGTTTCGGCTGAAGATTGCGGTGCTAGTTAATAAGCGGTTCGTTATTACAGCGAAGGGTCGGTTAATCAGGATGGACAGACTTAAAGCTACCTTAAGCGATGTCGATCTGGCAAAACTGGCTGATCTGAAATTAGGAATACCCTTAAATACAACAGGGGCAACCATATGGTTGCCCCTGTTGTATTTAAGGGTATTTTTGGCTTATCTCGATAGTGCTGCATTGGCATCCAGCCGTCCGCCAGTAACTGTTTTTCTATTGAGTGATGGTGTTGGCACTGCACTTAATAGGATTGCGTTTTTAATCGTCGCTGCTGAAGCACCAGGGTGTACAGACGCATAAAGCGCTACGGCTCCTGTTACGTGTGGCGTAGCCATCGACGTGCCATTGTAAGACGAATAGATGCCAGGTGCCGTTGTCGACCAGACGCCTACCCCTGGCGCACCAAGATCAACGGTTTTGGCACCGTACTGCGAGAAACTCGCGAGCGCTCCGGTCCTGTCGATGGCAGCTACGGCAATAACGTTGGGCACATCATAGTTTGACGGATAGCTGGCTCTTCTATCGTTATTGGTTCCGCTGTTACCAGCAGCCGCAACAAATAGAATATTTTGGGCATTGGCCCGGGCGATAGCAGCTTCAAGGGCTTGAGAGTAGCTACCGCCACCCCACGAATTGTTACTAGCAACGATGTTAAGTTTCTTTGGACCCGTTTTTAGATTAGTCAAATAATCTATTGCTTTAATGGCATTGGCCAATGAGCCACCATTCGCACCCAAAAATTTTGCAGATATCATTGTGACGTTCCAGTTTACGCCTACTACACCCGAGCCGTCGTTTTCGGCTCCTATCGTACCAGCAACATGTGTACCGTGGTCGTCCAACTCCCCAGTGCCATCATAGACGGTCGCATCGTTGTTAGCGAAGTCCCAGCCATGTACATCGTCTACATAGCCGTTACCGTCGTTATCAACGTTATCAAACGTATTGTCACCTGGGTTTGTCCAGATTTGACTATTTAAATCAGGGTGCGTATATTGAATGCCCTCGTCAATTACTCCAACAAATACGCTGGCTGAACCAGTTCTTCCTGCTGACCAAGCGGCTGCGGCATTGCTGCCAAACTGATTAGTCGGGGTTGTACTAGGACCATACATCCCCCACAATGATCCGTTAGCAAAATATGAATCAGTTGGTGCAGTATAGGCCATATGCTGATAAATGTAATTTGGCTCAGCAAACTCAATACCATCTGTATTCGATAAATCAGCAACGGCCTCCAGCACATCCTTACTCACTTTCACCAAGGTCAAACCTTCCTTCTCACCGGCCTTATCCATGGCCTTGGTAAGAATTTTTTCGATGGATTTCCCCTGGACTTTATCCAGTGCTTTTTGCTTCACATCGTCAGAGGCTCCCTCCTTAAACTGAACCAGCAGTTCGCCATCGATGTAATCCGTGCCTGCGCTTAGTTTGGCATTGGCATCTGAGCGGGTTGATGAAACGGGCGATGTAATCTCTACGGGCTGGCAACTGGACAAAGCCAACGAAACCATCAGCGCTAAGGCTGTGCCCTTTGTAAATAAAGAAGTGCTTTTAGTCATGTTGAAAATAATTAAAGTGGATCAGATTGGGAACTTTAACATTCAATATTAGCGAAAAAACTATGTTAAACCAAAAAGAACAATATTTTATTTGCTATTAAGCATTTTAAGGAAGCAGATATGGTAGTATAAACCTATTATACTTTTTTGATAGAAATTTGGTATTATTGTCTACTCAAATGCCCCATTTATTAATAGATCAGCTCCCGGTTAATTTTTGGGGGCAATGGCCCTAACCGGATTAGTTTCATTCTTGCCAGGGCTGCTCCCGACCGGGCACATACTTCGGGTGCATGACCATCAATGTAAGCCGTCAGAAAACCGGCCCAATACGCATCGCCTGCCCCGGTAACGTCAACCACATCGAGTTTCTGGCCCGGTACCCGTACCTGTTTGTTCCCGCTATCATACGACACCAGACTGCCGTTGGCCCCCAAGGTCAGACAAACCAGTAGGGCACCCAT
>DATHAW010000450.1:0-10324 GCA_035296465.1 Spirosoma sp. | reverse complement strand
TAGAGTTGTTTGCTACCGATATGCGGGGTGACTACCTGCAAATAGCCCGACCGCAGTTGTGCCCGGCGCAGAAAGTTCTCCAGCCGTTCGCGCAGCATGGTACCCTTTGGCAGCCACAAGGGTAACCCTGCTCCTACTTTCTCCGAAAACGCGAACAATTCAAGCTCTTTACCGAGCTTCCGGTGATCGCGCTTTTTGGCTTCTTCGAGCAGATACAGGTAATCGTCGAGCTCCTTTTGCTTAGGATACGTAACGGCGTAAATGCGGGTTAGCTGCTTGTTCTTCTCGTTTCCGCGCCAGTAAGCACCTGCCACATTCATGATTTTGACCGCCTTGATAAAACCCGTGTTGGGAATGTGCGGTCCACGGCACAGATCGGTAAAATTACCCTGCGTGTAAAACGTAATGGTGCCGTCGTCAAGACCTTCGAGCAGGTCGAGTTTATAGGGATCGCCTTTCTCCTCAAAGTAGGCAATAGCGTCAGCTTTGCTCTTTGGCATGCGGACGTACTGCTCTTTCCGGCGAGCCAGTTCAAGCATTTTATCCTCTACTTTCTTGAAGTCTTCCTGCGAAAATGACTGCCCATTTAGGTCGACATCGTAGTAGAAGCCCGTTTCCACTGCCGGGCCTATTCCGAATTGGACACCTGGATAGAGGCTCTCCAGCGCTTCGGCCAGCAAGTGCGCCGACGAGTGCCAGAAAGTGGCTTTTCCTTCTGCATCATTCCAGGTCAGCAATTGCACGTCGGCATCACTATCGATTGGCCGCGTGGCGTCCTGAATAACACCATTTACTTTAGCAGCCAGCACATTACGGGCTAGTCCTTCACTAATTTGGGTGGCAATGTCCAGCCCGGTGCTTCCTTTGGGATACTGTCGAACGCTGCCATCGGGCAGCGTTACGTGGATTTGTTCGTCCTGCGCAATCATGGTGTACTGGTTTATACTATGGGCACCCGCAGCGTACCTACAACTGTACGCCACTTCTTATTATTAAATATGATACATTAATTCTGACCTAGCGGCTTTATGGTTCGGCGAGGACCAGCAGACTGGAGCGAGTCACCGCCAGCAAGAACCCGTGTTTTAGGCTGAATCGTCGAGATCCGGACGCGGGTTGTATCGAGCACTGACCGGCTTCGCGTTGAGGTTTCTTTTTGGGCGGGTGCATCGGGCAAAAATAAAGAGTTATCTGGGTTTCTCGCGTATCGTCGCCGATCAGAACGCCATAAACCCGCGGCCGCCTGCCGGTCGGCGGGGTTTTGCTGAGTGGCTTTGGTATAGGCCGCAATTGCCAGATCGTATTGTCCCATCTGCTCATAGCAATAACCTAGGTACGTGTCAATGCGCGGAAACTGAGGCCGCAGTTGCTGCACCTGCTGATAGTTGGCCAGCGCAGCATAATAATTACGGTATTTCTGGTTAATCAGCCCCATCTGAAAGTAAGCCTGATAATAGCCTGGCTGAACACGCACGGTTTGCTGGTAATACGTCATGGCGCTGTCAATTTGCCCGGCCATGTGGTAAATAAGGCCCCGGCCGTAGCTAAGCCGGGCATTCGTTGGGAAGTACCGGAGCGCCATACTGTTGTAGGCAAGGGCCGAAGCAGCATCCCCTGCCGCTCGGTAAAGGGCCGCCAGTTGATTGTAGGTTTCCAGGTAACGTGGCTTCAGCCTAAGCGACTGTTGATAGTGCGCCAGTGCCTGGGCTGTGTCACCTTGTCTGGCTGCCATTAAACCACTGAAAAAATAAGCTTCACCATCGTAGGGAGCCATCTGCAACGCACGGGCGACATAGAGCCGGGCCTTATCGAACTGATTCTGCTGCTGCAGTAAGTCGCCCTGCAAAGTATAGAGTTCGGGCGTGTCGACTCCCAGGATTTCAGCACGCTGGGCGTTCACCAGCGCTTTGTCGGGTTGCTGCAACGCCCGCAGAATCTGAGAGCGGGTGAGGTAATACGAACCGGCATTATCGTTTCGGCTAATGGCTTCGTCAATGTCGGAGAGTGCTTCCTTTTCGCGTCCCATAGCGAGCAAAATGGCCGCCCGTTTGGCATAGGCCGACGCGGGGGCCGACCGATTAATTGACCGCGTCAGCGCACGTAGCGCCCCCTCCGTCCGGCTGCTGTCGCCCGGCCTCGGGAAATCCGGAATATAGGCCGTCTGGCGCTTGTCATTACCGCAAGCAAACAGAACGAATGAAAGAGTGATATAAAGCGCGAAAGAGCGAAAGAATGAAAGAGTGCTTGAAATCGTGAACGAACGAACGACTAAAAGAGTGGCAGAAAGAGCGAACGAGCGAATGAGTGAAAGATTGAAAAAATAAGACTGTCTTATCCCTTCTCTTTTGCTCTTTGGCTTATTCAGTATTTCACTCTTTATAATGCTCTTTCGCTCTTTCACTCTTTCGCTTATTAAGATGCAAACCGGTAAAAGACCCCCAGCGGCAACCGCTTGTGAAAGCTGTCGGCCATAAACAATTCACCCCATTCCGAATTAGGTACCTGGCCGAACGTCTGGCTAATCAGGTTTTCGAGGATTAGCGACGAGAAGCCGAGCGAATACAAATTAATAATAAAAAAGAAATTATCCCGGTCGAGCAAATCAGCGCAGGATTTGAGTAGTTCGTTTAGATGTTCTTCGAGCACCCACTTTTCGCCATCGGGGCCTCTGCCATAGGCGGGTGGGTCCAGAATAATACCGTTGTATCGATTTCCCCGGCGTACCTCACGTCGAACAAACTTGGTGGCATCTTCTACTACCCAACGGATATTATCTAATTCGCTATAGTCCATATTCTCCCGCGCCCAGCTGATAACGGGCTTCACCGCGTCTACGTGAGTAACATCAGACCCCGCTTGCCGGGCCGCCAATGATGCACCGCCCGTATAGGCAAACAGATTCAGCACCTTCGGCCGGGCAGACGGATTATCGCCAAGCATTCCGGTCACCCGCTCAAAAATGTACGTCCAGTTATCGGCTTGTTCGGGAAACAGCCCAACGTGTTTGAAAGAAGTCAGGGCCAATTTGAATTTCAGGTTTAGCCCCCCCTCCTGAAACGCTACGTACCAGGGGTCGCGCATGCTGGGCGAGGTCTGCCAGTCTCCACGCTCGGGCGACTGCCGGTCGCGCCGAAATAAGGCGTGGGCCCGTCGCTCCCATTCCTCGTCGCCCAGTGATTTACTCCAGATGGCCTGCGGCTCGGGCCGGGCCAGCACAAAGTCGCCAAATCGTTCGAGCTTCTGAAAATCACCGGAATCAATCAGTTCGTAGGCAGACCAGGGCGCGGGCGTAATGAGCTTCATACTTTTTAGTAAATAATGAAAGTAGACTAGCAACCAAAGACCTGAGGGGCTATTCTGTTAGTCCACTTTCGTCATTGATTTGCCCTCCCAGTTCGAGGATACACCAAAACTCGTCAGCACGAATGGGCATCACCGACAAGCGCGATTGTTTAATTAGTGCGATGGCAACCAGCCTGGGATCGGCTTTGATCTGACCCAGCGAAACGGCTTTGTCCAATGCCAGTACCGGCTCCAGTTCGACCACTACCCAGCGGTTGGGCACTTCGGTTACGGTTGGGTCGGGGTAGGATTCCCGGACCACCTTAGCCAATCCGACCACTGCGGGCTTCGTTACGCTGTGGTAGAACAGCACCAAGTCGCCCGTTTGCATAGCCATCAGGTTATTACGGGCCTGGTAGTTGCGGACCCCATCCCACACGGCGCGGCCCTGCTGAACGAACTGGTGCCACCCGTAAGTATCCGGTTCGGATTTAACAAGCCAGTACGTCAACGAGTTAAAAAGGGATTAAGTAAACGAGATACAGCGTGTTTTCCGAATAGCTTTTCGTGCTCATCACGTTCACTTTTTATCAATAATAATCGTCCTGTTCGTGGCTGCCGCCGAAGGGAGACCCGTATTCATCCTCGTCCGTATCGGCAAAACGCGAACCGGCTGTTTTAAACATCAGGGCTTTTTTTAGAATCATAACCTGGCCCGTGTGGTACAAGTCGTGGTTGATAATGCCATGTAGCATGTCGTAATACGTATAGTCGCGGCCGGGTACGATGTCTTCCAGAAATTCGTCATCATCGCGTTTGTCGAGTTCGTTGATGAGTTCTTCCTGGCTGAGGCTCAGTTCCATTTCAAGTGCTTCCCACTCGAAATCATCGATTCGGTCCGGTAAGGCACCAAAATCTTTTGCCGGGGTTGTAATATCGAATTCAATGTCGCCCTGCATCTTTTTGACGCAAAAAATTCGCCAGCTCGTCATGTGAAAGACCAGCTCGGCAATGGTGTGTGTGTTTGGGGTTATTCGCCGACCAGCAATGTCAGGCGTTACGCCCCGTAAGGCTTCAACCACCGAAGGTCCGTGCCAGGCTTCTTCGCTTTCGTAGGTTGTATTAAGCAGATCGATAATGCGGATAAGTTCGTCGTTCGGAACCATAAGCTCAATGCATTCTTCAGCAGCCGATCAGGGATACTAAAGCGGTTTTATAATGTAAAATCACCTTATTTGTGTCTCATCCTTACCCTCCCATTTCCTGATTTGTTGAAGGAAATGGCTGCCCGACCGGTTGTGTCCGATGGACTGATGGTCATCTGCCGCCCGGTCGAAAGAAGGAGGAATTTTAGGCAAAGGTAAGCCAATATTGAGACAAAACAGGCCAAAAGTAAGGGAGTGCCACCCTACCACTGGGCCTGTGGCAGTCCGTATCGGAAGCCTGAATACTGGCAGACACAAGCCCGGAGACAGGCTGTAGGTAGCCAGTATTGAAAGGCTCACTTACGCTGCCAGTTGCCTTTTTCAGGCTGGGGCCGCAGCACATACACGTCGAGCAGGGCGTAGGGCCGGGCAAGGTACTCCCGAACGAGCGTCCGAAGAGAGTAGCCATCGGGCACATCCTGTGCAGCAAAGGCCACTGCTTCGATGCCCTCGTGGTTACCAATATAGAGGGCGCGGGCGTTATGAAAATGCTGGGAGATGATCGTAATCTTATCCTGGTTGAACACATCCTTGCAGCGCACGACCGAGTCAAACGTTCGATAGCCGGCATAGTCAAGCGTCATGACCGACACCGGCACGCCCAGCTTTACCAGCGCCCGCTGCATGTCGGCGGGCTCATTATAATATTCAGAATCATTGTTTCCGCTCAGAATCAGGTATTTTACTTTCCCTTCTTTCCAGAGCCGGGCCGTAGCCTCCATTCGATACCGAAAAAACAGGTTCTCTTTTCCAGATCGAACGAATTTACTCGTCCCTAACACCAACCCGACATCGTTGGCGGGCAGTTTATGCATGTCGAAGTAAATCTGTCCTTCCGTTGTGCGCACAACCCACCAGTTACAGACCAGCACGACCATAGCCCCGGCAAAAACCAGGGCTACGGTGATTTTTAGGGTCCGCTTGACGACGCGTATGCGGGCCGCTTCGCGGAACGTATCGTCGCTATAATCGGTGGCCAACGTTGTATCCATTTATAAATCAGGCATCAAATCTATAAACTTCCTTAATAGATGGTGTTTTGACAAACCTACCAATCGATTCTAATATCTGCCTCAGCAGGCCATCCGCCTATCATTCTGATCGACTCAGGAAAACAACCCCAACTGGATCGACTCCGTTACGTCCGCATCGGCTGCTTCGAGCGTGGTCGGTTCGCTTTCAAAGGCCAACTCCCTTGTTTCCCGACCGGAACCGGCCACGGCCGAACTCACCCCAACGGCTTTGGGAGTCAACAGTTTGACATCCTTTACTTTGGCAAACGGCAGTTTATTTCCCAGGGCTTTCCAGCCTCGTATCTCAATAAATCCTTCCGGCTCCAGCACCATCTTTTCGAGTGGTCCGCGGTCTTTTACCTGATGTACAATCTCAATGCGTGGACAGCGGTCGGCCGTTACGGCCAGTGATTTTGAGCCTTTGACGTCGCCAATAAAGCTGAATTTCTTATCGAGTGATGTAGTCTCAACCTTAAATCGCTTTACGTACCAGGACTTCTGATTGGCTTCGTAATACACCGCCGACAGCACCGTCTCGGGGTCAAACTTCATCAGAACCGCTACATCATTCGGCTCAAACCGATTTGTCAAGTCAAAGCCCGTCAGTTCGTACTGACCATCTTTATATACCACTAATATACTGTCTTTTGCGTCGAAATTACCAAGCAGCTTACCACGCTCGTCGCGGTTGAGCCGTCCCAGGTGGTCATCGTACCAGATGTCGACTCCGCCGAGCGTGGAAACGCCCCCCGATTTCTGAGTGATTTTTCGAATCGGATACTTGGTGAGGATATTGCCCTGAGCCGATCGGTTTTTGATGCCGACTTGAGCGAAATCATAATCAAACTGCTTGATTTTAGCCGAACTCTGGGCCGTCAGGTTCACCGTAATCACTTCGGCTTCGCCATTGTCATTGGCGCTGAAGTAGATCAGTTTCGATTTCGGATTGCCCATCGTCAGATCATACTCCCGGTCGCGGGTGACACCCGTGATGGGGAATCGCTTGGCCATTGAAATACCCGATTTACCGTCCAGGTATACCAGGTTATAAATTTTTCGTTCATCGGCCTTTTTGAATACCGAGACGTAAACAATATCCTTGCCAACAAAAACTTTATCCTGCACTTTTGAGACCACACATTTTCCATCGCGCCGGAACACAATGATATCGTCGATGTCGGAGCAATCACTAACGTACTCATCTTTTTTCAGGCCGTAACCAATGAAACCGCCTTCGCGGTCAACATACAGTTTCTGATTGGCAGCCGCTACCACGTTGGCGGCAATGGTGTTGAAGGCACGGATTTCAGTTTTTCGCTCACGGCCTTTACCATACTTCTTCTGCAGGTCTTTGTAGTAGGCAATGGCGTACCGGGTGATGTTGGCCAGGTTATCCTCGGTTTCGGCCAGTTCCTGTTCCAGCCGGCGCATCAGTTCTTCCGCCTTGAAGCCATCATACTTCGAGATACGCTTAATCTTAATTTCAGTCAGCCGGATGATGTCGTCCTCGGTGATCTCTCGGTAAAAAAGCTTTCTGTGTGGCTTGAGGGCTTTGTCGATGGTGGCGATAACGGCCTCGAATGTTTCGCACTCCTCAATCTTACGATAAATCCGGTTTTCGATAAAAATCTTTTCAAGCGAACTGTACAGCAACCGCTCCATCAGTTCACCCCGTTTGATTTCCAGCTCGCGCTGCAGCAACTGCACCGTCTGGTGTGTGTTGACACGTAAAATGTCACTGACGCTAACAAAGTGCGGCTTGTCGCCAATGATGACGCAGGCATTGGGCGAAATACTCACCTCGCAGTCTGTAAATGCATAAAGGGCGTCGATGGTCACATCGGGCGACACACCGGGCTGTAGATGGACCAGTATCTCAACATCTTTGGCCGTATTGTCGACCACGGCTGCAATGTTGCGGCTCGGCGCTTTTATACGGATTTTCCCCAGTTCAGCCGCTTTTACGATGGACTCGATCAGTTGCGGAGTGGTTACGCCAAACGGTACGTCGCGGATGGCTAGTACTTTTTTGTCTACCTCTTCGATTTTCGCCCGCACCCTGACTTTACCCCCCCGGTGGCCGTCGTTATAATTACTAACGTCGATGTGCCCGCCAGTCTGGAAATCGGGGAAGATCGATACTGGCTTATCTTTGAGTATGTTGATCGACGCGTCGATCAGTTCGTTGAAGTTGTGGGGCAAAATTTTGGTTGAAAGCCCCACGGCAATGCCCTCCACTCCCTGCGCCAGCAGCAGCGGAAACTTAACGGGTAGCGTAACGGGTTCGCGCTTGCGACCATCGTAGGACAGTTGCCACTCCGTTGTTTTATCGTTATAAACGGCGTCCTGCGCAAACTTGGAAAGGCGTACTTCAATGTAACGGGGAGCAGCGGCACCATCGCCCGTGCGGACGTCCCCCCAGCTTCCCTGCGTATCGAACAGGAGTTCTTTCTGGCCGATGTTCACGAGAGCTTCGCCGATGGAAGCATCACCGTGGGGGTGAAACTGCATCGTCTGGCCGATGACGTTGGCTACCTTGTTGAAACGGCCGTCGTCCATTTCGCGCAGTGCGTGCAGAATCCGGCGCTGAACAGGCTTCAACCCATCTTCGACAGCGGGCACGGCCCGTTCAAGAATAACGTAGGATGCATAATCGAGGAAATACGTCTGGTATAGGCCCGACACAACGGTTTGGTCATGCAGGACTTCGGTGGCGGTATCAATCGGTTGGCCATCGGGTTCAATGGCGTCGGTCGGTTCCATGTCGTTGGCAGGCTGGTCGGCTGCAGATGACTGGAAATCCTCATCCATTGGCTCCTGATTTTCGTCGTATATCATGAATTGCTGTGGTACTATCTCGGTTTAAAAACAGGTGGGACAGCCGTCTGGTCATTGACTAAATCGACTCCTTAAATATACGAAAAAATAGCGAACCAAACGCTGATTTGGCGGTTTTTGCCTCACTTAAAACGACTTAAATCCGGGCAGGTCAGGCAAGCTAATTCGTTTCGTAATTCAACGCTGCCTGCTCAATATCCCCGATCCAATTCCACCGCGTCCTCAATGGGTTCGCCCGCCTGAAACAAGGCCAGATTTTGAAGGAACCTGGTTACTTTACCCCTATCCTCGTCCGGTTGACCACCTCCCGTATGCTGTGTTAGCAGGACGTTCGGCAGCGCCCATAGCGGACTGTCGGCAGGCAACGGTTCAACAACAGTGACATCCAGAACAGCCCCGCCAAGCTGACCCGACTGAAGCGCTGAAAGCAGCGCCTGTTCATCGGTGGTGCTGCCCCGTCCTACATTGGCATAGAGGCTGCCAGGCTGCATGGCCGCAACCAGATCGGCAGAGAAAAAACCAGTTGCCGTGCCAGGTAAGCAATTGACCACAATGTCGGTTTGCGGCAGTACGGCCTTAAGTTCATCGGCTGAGTGAAGCTCCGCCTGCGGGTCAGTGCGGGCGAGCATCGTAACGGCACATTCGAAACCCCGGAGCATTTGGCGCACAGCCTGCCCAATGGTGCCCGTACCAAGAATTACGACGCGTTTGTGCAACAGCAGCCCTGTTCGGGCCCGAATTGGCACACCCACCCACTCGCGCCGGGCTTGAAGGAGCGCTAATTCAGGGATTCGTCGGTATAGAGCCAGCAATCCGGCTACCATTGTTTCGGCGCAGGGCCAGGCAAAATAATCACCCATATTAGCTACCTGCGCTGTCACCTCAATGGACTTGTAGCCATCGAAACCTGCGGAATCGAGCTGCCAGAATTTAAGATTGGGCAGCGGCCGGGCAAACCAGGACGACGGTGGATTGCCCAGTACCAGATCGGCCGATTGAAACGCATCCTGCTGCGCCTGGTGGGGTAAATCGTGCCGAAATATTGGGGTTATGTCTGGAGGAAGTTGCTCCTGAAGGCTGGCCTTTAGCCTATCGTTAAGGGCGATATTGACAAATAGATTCATGCTATGAGCTAGGAAAATAGTTAGGTTGGTTGCGTGTCAACTAGATAAACCAAGTTTTCAGGCAAGTTGCCCCAAACCAACCTACTCTTATTACTTTGTTCCCTTCAGTTGCGCCAGCAGCCAGTTAGTCATTTTCTCAGTCTGTTCGGGATACGTCCAGTGTCCGGTATCGAGGAATTCCGTATCCAGCGTTTTAGGACCAGGGATTACGTTGTAGGCGGCATACATAGACGTAGGAGGACAGGTTTCGTCGTTATAACCCCAGGAATAGTAGCCGGGTACGCTGACCAGCCGTGCAAAGTTGACAACGTCATAATAGCCGGTTGTTTTAATTCGGTCGGGCTTGTTATTAAAGGCCAGATTATCGCCTGCGAACAGGTGTGGCCAGCCCCCGGCGCGGCCATGGAGGTAGCCCGTTACGTCGCTCAGCGCCGGATAATAGGCTCCCAGCCATTTAATGCGATTATCCAATGCGGCAGTGATGATGCTCAACGCTCCACCCTGGCTTCCGCCCGTTACGGCCAGGTTCTGCCCGTCGAACTGCGGCATACTGGCCAGAAAGTCGACCGCCCGTACGCACCCGAGGTAAACACGCTTATAGTAATACCGGTCGCGGTCGTCGAGATTTTGTGCCTGGTAGCCATTCAGCGCTCCCCGGCTAAGGTTATCATATACACTCAAATCCATGGTGACAGGTACGCCATGGATCCCAACTTCGAGCGTAATAAATCCTTTTTCGGCATCGGCAATCATACCGACATATGGCCGAACCCCTGCACCCGGCACCCGTAAAATGGCCGGATATTTTCCTTCTTTTTTGGGGACAGACAGGATGCCATAGAAGCGAGAATTATTAATGTTT
>DATHAW010000449.1:0-2759 GCA_035296465.1 Spirosoma sp. | reverse complement strand
AGAGCAAATTCAGAAGAATACGAAGCGGCTATTGACAAAGCCCTTGCTTATAAGCTTATTACCGACAACACCCACCGCTTAACTGAGAAAGGTTATAAAGCTATTAAGTTAGGCGGTTTTGATAAGTGGATAACATATAGGGAACAACGCAAAGTCGAAGAACAAAAGGGCATTTCAGTTAGCGGTAACGCTGTGATCGGAAATAATAATTCGGGGGTATTTCAAGGACAGGACGGTACATTAATCAACACAGGTAACAAAGCACACATTGACAGCTATATAGAAGTTAGGAAAGGAAAATTTGAAAATTTATCGCGAAAGCTAAAAGAGAATCATGTTCCTGATGAGGACATTAGAGAATTGCAAAGCATATTAGACACTGATAATCCAAATCAAGAGAAAGGCATTTTCGGCAGCAATATTAATACTTGGATTTCCAAAATGATTTCAAAAAGCCTTGACGGATCATGGTCTATTAGCGTTGGAGCAGCGGGAGAACTATTAGCGGATGCAATAAAAGGATATTACGGTTGGCATTAACACCAGATGTAACTGCTTTTCCCCTGCATGAGCAGGCTTCCGCTAACAAGACCCACATGCCACAGAAAAGTAGTTTCCAGTAACTCTTGCAGACAGTATCCAATAGATCTATGAAAGAATCCTTACAGGTGGAATGGCCATACCATAGAAATCAATAGCAGTGCATGGAACGGTAAAGAAATGGTTCGCTATGACGGAGTGGAAGTGTCCAGCAGGCAAAATATATGGACCTCATTATCCCATCACTCGTTCAAGGTGTCGGAAGATGCCGAAGACGTAGTGTATGAAGTGCAGATATCAGGCGGATTTGTAGGGTCAGGCTTCGTGGTACGTAGAAACGGGATTATTCAGGGGCATAAGCCTTGATCGGATGTCCCGGAATAGCCCAGGCCATACATAGCCCAATTCTCACTTGGGCAGGCCATTGTAGCCAATCAGTTTAATGCCTTTTGCCCGGATCATCTCTTTTACGCGGGGATTCGTCCACGTATCGGTTACACCCTGCCGGTCGGCCGCTACATTCTCATACCCAATGTGATGAATGGCCTGCACCTCGGGCGTATTGAATCCGGGGTGATCGACGAACAGGTACGTCTTGCCCGGCTCCAGGTTATCGAGCATGGTCAGAAAACTCTTGAGCTTCTCCTCCGATGTCGTGTGTGGCCCCACGTAACTCGTATACGTAACGCCCGCATCGGGAAGGTTTTGATCAAAATAAGGAATGCGAAACTCCTGTGCCAGTTTTTTAACCAGCGCTTTTACGTCTTCGTCAAAACCCGTGCAACCCATATGGCCCGACAAATGGCTAATGCGGGGAATTCGTTGTTGGGCAAGTGTAATCTGGGCCCTAAATTCCTTTTCAACATCGGCGAGTTTCCAGTCGTTTTCGACAACCGATTGCTTAGGGTAGTTTTTATTGGGCCGAAGCATTGGGTAAAAAAAGCCGTTGGCATCGCGCAGACTTGGACAGTCAGAAAGCGGTCGCCATTTGAGGTTGTCCCATTCGCTGGTAAGCGTCAGGTGAATACCCACATCTACGTTCGGCATTTGCTCCAGCAATTTCACGGCTTCGGGAAACCAGGGCGATGGCACTAACACTTCAATGGCAGTCTCAATCCCCTCTTTATAGCATTTTACAATGGCTTCGTTGCCCGCATGAGAGTAACCCATGTCGTCGCCCCGGACAATCAGGCGCGGTGGCCCGGTCTGTGCATACGTAGTGAGGGTAAGAGCCAGTAGGACAGAGGCCAGCAGGACAAAGCAGGTTGATTTCATAGCAATAATCTGTATATCGGAATGGCTGTCGACCACTACATCGTTGGCAAAGACAACCATCCCGGAACAGGAGACAAATGCCCAGACTATCTACTCCAGCCGTACCCACATTATGCCCTCCAGAGCGTCTCCCGGATCTAAAACGGCTAGTCCTTCGCCAGAGTTGAACGCATCGACGTTGGCTGTCAGCGGTTCGATAGCCACGCTGTCACCCCGGGTGGGGGTATAGCAGACGAGGTAATTCAATTTTCCTGGACCGGTTTGCTGCCCAACAACCAGACGAACGTCTTTTTTGGGCGAGGCTAATACCGTTTCAGCAAACGGCTCACCAGTCGCAGGGGAAACATCGGGTTCAAGCGCAAATGCTGTGTCCAATGTTTGATTACGTAGCGACATGGTTGTGGCTTGCTCGGATGGTTGCCGGCCGCTTGGAATCATGTTGTCATCGAGCACAATAGGCGTCCGGGCAGGAAGCGACAACGTCAGGTCCTCAACGGGTTCTTCCGAAATGGTGAAGTAAGGGTGCCAGCCAAAAGCCGCGGGACAGGGTTTTGAGCCCGTGTTCAGAGCCGAGTAGGAAACACGTAGCGCACATGAACGATCTGGCGTAGTAGGGGCGGAGGGTAGCTGGTCGGCCTGAATCAGCTCATACGTAACGGTAAGGGTAAACGGAAACGGGTAACCCGCCATGTCGCCGGTGAAGTCGTAGCGCAGCACCAGTCGGGCGGACATAGGCGATGTTTCCTGACTGACAACATCAAACGGTTTGCTGTGGACAAATCCATGCATCGCGTTGTCCCGGCTGGTCTCGTTCATGGGTAGGGCATAGGCTTCGCCCTCGAAGCGGTAAATGCCATGGTAGATTCGGCTTGGAAACGGGAAGAGCAACGCGCTCGCATAGCTCTCATCGGCCAGTAGGGCCTGGGGCGATTCGGGGGCTTTGA
>DATHAW010000448.1:0-3990 GCA_035296465.1 Spirosoma sp. | reverse complement strand
CCTCTTACGCTCATGAGCGTAAGAGGCTTCTTTGTATCTAGCAATCAGGTAGGTGCGTATTTCGTATAATAGAGGGATTAAGGAACGTCGACAACATTGTAAAACTGATTGAACAATAGTTTGAACGTGTTATGCGACTGGGCGCGGAACGTAATCTCTGGTCCAAAAGCAAAAAGTCTGCCAGCACCAACCGGCGCTTCAAAAGCCGCGACGCCATCCTGCAAATACGACTGTCCCCAGGCCCAGCCACTCCGCAGGGGCTTGCTGCTGGCAAACCAGGCTAACGGCTTCACTTTGCCACTGACAATGGCATCGGGAGCGAGTTTAAATACCGGACTGGCGTCGAAATACACGTCGCTTTGTGTATTCATGCCCCAGGTGGCCTGCTGGGTTGAGTCGAGGGTTACGCGCAGAATACTGCCCGGTATGTAATACTTCTCGGCGGGAAGCGGCTTTTCCTGTCCCGTATTCGTCATCTCGACCAGGGCATTACGAACTGGTAGGCCAAGGTGATATGCTAGATTCGTGCTGCTGCCAATAGTAACTACCCGGCCGCCTGCTTCCAGAAACTGCTTTATCTGCGGGATGGATTTGTCGGCGGTAATCTTGCCCAACTGCGGACGGTATTCGGCCGGCAGTTCTTCCGCTTTAGGCTCTTTGGGCGTAAAACCATCGTTCTCCCCAACCTGGGGAGCGATGCCGGGTGCCGGAATAGCCCGCGTCACAAACACAATCACATCAAACTTTTTGCCAAGATCGCCCGCGTCGATATCGGCTGCGTAGACAAGTTTGGCTGGAAAGTGATACTGCTCCATCAACCAGCGTACCCAGCCCGACGGCATCGAGCCACCATAGTTATCCCATAGGCCTACCCGAAGGGGTCTGACGCGAGTCACTTTCGATGGCCGTTTAGCCAAACCTTCAACGGACACCCCCTGCTCTCCGGCAGCTGTTTCAAGCACCGATCTGGCCTTCGCCGATGGGGGTACAAAAAACGCGCCCGACGCTAGTTTACCGGTGCCTTCGGGCAGGCGGAACACCTCAACCCCCGCTTTGAGCAGGTCGTTTACAACGGTAAAACTGTTGTTGATCTGGCTACTGAAAACATAACCGGCCGCTCCCGCATTGGCAACTGCTCCTGTCAGGGTTTGCAACTCGCCATAGGGAATTCGTTTGAAGGGTCCGTTAAAATCAGTTAACAGCCGGTCGAAGCGAACACCCATCTGGTAAGCCAGCGTCCAGCCGGCTGCGTCGTAGGGACGTACTGGCGGACCACCGGGATACGTAAAATCGTTTGGATGATCCTGAGCCTCAAACATGTCGAGCAGGTGCGGCCGAAACGCTTGGTTAGTCTTTACAATGTACGAACCGGCCGGATATGACTTACCCCCAACGCTGAATTCGGCTGTAGCCTGCTGCACCAAAATACCGGTTTTGATCAGTGCGTTCACAAACTTCACGGCCGTTGGCCAGTCAGCCTGGTTAGCCGGAATGATAAACCCGCGGGGGTCACGCTGGGCCGAGTCCTGTAGCACCGTAGTGAAGTATTTTGCCGGAATGCCACTACGTGGATTCCCACTCGCTGATGCAGCCACGGCCGTTGTACTGGCGGTGCCGCTCGTGCTGGTTGGGGGCGTCTTTTTCAGGTCAGCCTGGTAGGCTGTGTTGATAGATTCGATTCGTTTGGGCGAAAGTGTCCAGTAGTGGCTGCTGCCCCGGTCGATTGAGTTTCTGCCCATGTGATAGATATTGTACAGCAGTTGGTCGCGGTGGCGGGCGGCATAGTCGAGTGTGGCATAATTGAGCGAAAGCGAATAATCGATCGACTGCCGGAAGTGCCATTTTTGGGGTATTATCGGGTAGGGCGTCGCGCCGTTCGGGATGAGCCGATTGGGCACGAGCGGGATATCTTCCGGAGTGGGGCCACCTACGATTTCGGTCAGCAAACCAATCATGTTATGAAAGTGGGTGGTTGTGCGCAGGCCCCCGTTATACCAAGTGGAGAACACCGAGCCACCGAGCCGGGTGTAACCAGGCTTGTTTTCGCTGTTCAGGCGGTTAATCATTGCCGCGCCGAGCGCATCGATACCCGTAATCATCAGCGGATCGAACACATAGTTAAACGGGTCCCGGTAGGGTGGCCCAGCCAGTACTGACCCCGCCGGCCCGCGCTGGTGGTGATTATACATGATCTGCGGAATCCATTCGACAAATAGCTGCCGGCCTATATTCTGGGTCTCCTTCAGATTCATGATAAAAAAGTCGCGGTTGTTGTCGTGACCTGCGTATTTCTCATACAATCGGGGCAGATTGTCGAGCGACCGTTTTTCGGGCTTTGGCTCCCGCATGTACCAGTTCGACACCAGTTCCTGCCCGTCCGGGTTGGCATGCACCAGCAGAATAATTACGTTGTCCAGAATTCGGCGTGTTTCCGGGTCAGTCCTGGTCACTAGCTGCCAGGCAGTTTCAATGAGTTGCATCGTCCCAACGGTTTCGGTCGCGTGCAGCCCACCATCAATCCATACGACTGCTTTGCCTTCATCGGCCAGGGCACGAGCCTGCTCATCCGTCAGTCCTTCGGCGCGGGCCAGTTGCTGCGAAATCTGCTTGTAGCGGTCCAGCTTTTTCAGGTTTTCCGGCGATGATACAATCAGCATAAACTGACGACGTCCTTCTTCGGTGGGGCCAATGTCCACCAGTTTAGTACGCTCCGACTGGGCCAACTTCTTAAAATAAGCTTCGGTCTGAGTGAAGGTGGCGAGTTGATAATCGTCGCCGATATAAAAGCCGAAATGATCCTTAGGCGACGGCACCGGCTGCCCCTGTGCCAGGTGACACACCAGCAGCGGTAAGATGAGACGTAACAGTTTAAACATCGTTTGGTATTTACTGTAGTTGACAGCAAAAAATTGGGTTTACTGGCTGAATGTAGCAGATTTAGACCACATTCAGCCAGTAAACCCAATTTTAAACTAACCCAATGAAATTTCAGGCTACGGGTTGTTGCCCAAATTAATACCGCACTACCTTAAAGCGGGAGATGCCCCCATCGAACCGGATAATCATTTTTTTCGTAGCCGCATCGTAGCCGGGGCTTATGAACTCGCCCCCGCCCACGTCTGTAAAATCGTCCAGTTGTTCCAGGTTCAAAGCCCCGTCTCTCTTAATGCGGCATCCTACTCCCTTGGGAACCCGGACCGTTACCGAGGCTGCCCCTACGGCTAATTTCACATCCGAAACATCAGCTTTAGAACCGAGTTTCAGATCGAGATCAGCCGCGCCAGCGGCTAGTTTCAGGCTTCTGATCGCGTAGGCACTAAGGTCCAGATCACCCTGCCCCGCACCAAGGGCTACGTCCATCGACCAGACGGGTTTAGCGTTCAGGTGAATGTCCACGCGGTTCTCAAAATCACCGTCAGACAGGTTGACCTGCTGGTTTTCTTCGGATGGTTTTAGTTCGATGGTCGGGATGTGCGTCGTAGCATCGCGATCGACCGACATCGAGTAGCTGCCAACGCTCTGCTTCGTATCGGCTTTGATAAGTTCGGATGTTGGGTCGCTGATGATGAACCGGCCCGCACCACCCGACAGTTTCAGCACTGCTTCGCGGGTATCGGCATCCATCGACTCGGTAAACGTATTGGTCTGCACCTTATTGGAGGCACCCCGTCGTTCCCGTTCCGAGCGGTAGGCGTCATCGGTATTCTCCTCATCGTCCGAGTCATTGTCATTATTATCGTCATCCCCCTCATCATCATTATCTTCCTGGTGCCACCGCATCCCGAAATCGTCGCGATCGTGAGCGAAGAGACCGAACAGCGTAGTTGGAACGGCTACGGCCAGCATGATGGTCGTAATGAAAGCAGCACTGTGCTGGCGCCGTTCCAGAATCATATTGATACCGGCCAGGATCAGTAACACCGGCCACAGGTTCACCAGTGAGTGCCAGTCTACGTCTAGCCAACCCGCCCGCCGGGCCAGAAACAAGAC
>DATHAW010000447.1:0-6875 GCA_035296465.1 Spirosoma sp. | reverse complement strand
CAACATGCGGGCGTCAGGTTCGGACACTAACGTCAGAATCGCCCCTAAAATCGCTTTCTCACTCGAAGAGTGCATGGAGTATATCCAAAAAGATGAGTACCTAGAGGTAACGCCTAAGTCGATGCGGATTCGGAAGATTTACCTCGACGAAAACGAGCGCAAACGGAATCAAAATAAGTTTGCCATGGCCTAATACGTCCGATAGGCAATCACTATACCACAAAAAGCCCATCCTGACATCAAGATGGGCTTTTTGTGGTATAGTGATGCTGTTTTAGGAAAGCTTAACCAGTCGATATGCTACGCTTGTTTTCAGGTCGGCAGGTGGCGGTACAGGCGTTGCTACGTAAGAAGTTTTGTTGATGAGAGCCGATTGGGCTGTGGTATACTCGACTTGTCGGCGAGTAAGTTGGTATCCCGCTACGAACAGCGTAATACCAATGATTGACATAACTAGTTTTTTCATGAGTGTTGAGTGAGAACTACAGGTACAGCAGCCAGGATGTATAACCATGGATACATATGAAAGGTTTCAGAAAGCTAGCCCTAGTCGAAATGCCATTCGGTTATATACCCTTGTTTCATGCTTGGCTAACTCGCTCCAAAACAAAGGTTTCTCCGCGTTTGCTTCTTGCCGTTTGTAACTGAGCGACATGATAAAATTCGTGTTGGTAGGCTTGCCAATGCGAAAGCCAATGCCAGGCGATACTACCCACCCCCCCGTCGTTTTGTAGCCTGTAGGGTCTTCGTTTAACCAGGTAAATCCCCAACCGGTATCCAAACTGGTGAAAATCCGCAGATTTTTTTGAGTGGTCTTGTCCTGGCTAGGTCTGCTAATATCATACCGTACGCTGGCGCAGACAGGCGTAATCATAGCCGCATTATACCAGTCGACGCCAACGGTTCCACCTACCGCCAGCCGCGGACGTAGTTGTATGCCGTTGAACGTTTGAGCCGTCAAATTAATGCGTTTGGATACCGACTCAGAAGAGGGCGTACCGTATCTAACCTGACCAAATAAGCCACCAAACTCGGTCATATTCGTGAACACGGGTTTAAACGTCTCCGTTTGGCCGGCGGCCAACAAAGGAGCCAGCCAAAGTAGTGAGATAAGAAATTTATTCATGGCTGATATGTCCGGTTTAGTAGGGCCGATTAACCTGAATCTTACTCAATTGCGTCAACTGACCCGGATTGGTATAATCGAACTGGTACAAACCGTCTTGCCCAATTACCAACAGTGTTCCCGTTAATGGAATGACATCGTAGGCGTGCATACTGCTTAGGTGTTGTAGCTGTTTAACGTCCAGTGCTGACCGGGCGTCGAAGGTTTTCAGGCCAAATTTGCCTTCGCAGATGAACAGGTTTGGAAAATCTACACCTAAGCCGTGCGGGTTTTGCATGGGGTAACTTCTTAGCAGGCGAGGGTTGGTTAGACTAGTGATATCGACCACATCCAGCTGGTTCGTAAAGCCGCGGCATTCGTTTCCACTGCGCAGGGTTACGTAGGCGATGTTGTCGTGAACAACTACTGGGTCGCAAACACGTGCGTGCTGAAAGGTGGACAGGCGAACGGGACTGGCCGGGTTGGCATTGTCGTAAATGTGCATCCCCGTTTGTGAGCCGATAAACAGTTTGTCTTTGTAAGGGAAAATGGTTTCGATACCCCAGCCTAAGTTAATGCGAGTGCGGGCAACCGGATTGGCGGCATCCTGGATGTTGAATAACTGCATATCGGTCTGGCCAACCGTGTAGAGAAAGTCGCTGTACAGGGCAAAGCGCGCCATGGACCCCGCTATGCCATTGCTGTTGGGCGCTGTGGCAGACCCCATTGGGGCAGCATTACCCGATTGATTGCTATTGCCAAACCGCACGACATCGCAATTAGGGCAGCCAACCCACTGAGGTGCGCTACCACCTTCGCAATCCGTTTTGATGGTCTCGGTTACGTATTCGACACGCTGGTCACTGAGCATAACGGTTTGCGGGTTAATGCTCCACGAGCCACCTTCGAACTGGCCGCTCCGAAAAACAGATTGTACCCGGCTCACCTCGCGGGGCTGAGCCGGGTTGCTAATGTCGAATGCTACGAGGTCCATGTAGCTGTCGGCATAGAGAATGTTATTGCGAACGGCCATATCGCCATTACCGGGAATTCGCAGAAAGGCTACCGGACGCGGAGCTGAGGGGTTCCGGTTATCAATCAGGTGGATGCCTTCCTTGAGTTCATTGATAAACAAATACCCGCCTTTGGTGTAAATTTTGCCGGGTTTTTCCAGAGATCGGGCTTCTTCTGTCCGGACGCCTTCGCGGATTTCGCGCAGGGTGAATGTAACAGGCACGTACCGACGGTAGGTGCGGGTTTCTTTGCATTGATCCGTGCATCCGGTCAGCGACAGCACGGTCAGCCCAAAAAGGAGTAGAAAGGTCCGTTTCATATGCGTGGTTTGGTTAATATCGGAGATAAGATTCAGGCCGCCCTAAAAGCGTTGTAATCCAATAAAAAAAATTGCCCGGCTGTCCTGAATACGGCCGGGCAATATTGGTCTTACACAAAAAATCAGAAATTAACGCCGTTGATATTCGTACGTCGAGCCGTCGGCAATGGTAGCTCCGCGTGGACCTCGTTCGGATAAGATCAGAATTTTGTCGATTAACCGAAAGGATTGCTGGGTCGTATCGTTCAAAAAATACACCAACCCTTCGGTACTGCCGCTATTGGGAAATGACAGCGAATAATCGCCTGAGTTAACCAGTAACCCGTTGCGCGTCAGACGATACGTTCCTCCCTTCTCCGAACCATTGAACAACAGCGTTTCGCTGTAGCCTGCTTCGGTGGCCGTAACGGTCTTCTGCGTCAGGCCATACGTAATGCGGCTCAGTTTCCATTCGCCGATCAGCGCTGAGGGAGGTGGTGTACAACCGCACAAGCGTTTATCGCAACTAAAGACCAGCACAACAAGCAGGGCATAAAGCAAATATGTTTTTAGCGCATTCATGTGTCATTTGATTTTATTGTACACCAGGACCCCCGGTATTTCTCCGCCGTGGTATAGCCGCAACCGGTTATCCGTTAGTAACTCATACCGTACAACGGCCTTCAAGCTATTGAGATAAGTCTGCTCAACGTGTAATGCCTCGGGCGACCCACCCATTCTTGTGCTGCCTATACCGGTAAATACCATCATCCCATCTACCGCGGCTGACAGAAACCCATGATACGTATTGATGGCCGATTTGCCATTCGCCTTGAAATGAATAACATCGTTTGGCGGGTTCGCTGTATCCAGTGCCAGCAACAGCGTGTTCTCATACGGAGAATGGGGTTCAATCAGTTGCCACGTACCAACCAGTTTTGCAACCCCTGGGGCCACTTCGCGCTTATCCGGGCTGCATTGAACGATCAATAGGATGGCTAAAACGGCAATCACTACATTCTTCATGAATTGGTTTTAGTTGGATCGGCAATTCTGCCCACAAACAACACAGTACCTGACTTCTTCTCGTGAATAACGAATAGGAACGGCCGGTTGCAGAGCGTGGGCATCGGTGCTGAGGTGACCGAAATACCCCCGGTTGTGACGGCGGCAGCTTCGGTGCCCTTCTCATCAACAGCCACAAACGTGTTCTGTTTGACGAAACTCAGCATGAGCCCACCTTTGGGGTTCATTTTAGAAAAGTCGGCCTGGTCAGTAAAAGCCGTTGGCATGCCCATCTCGCTCAACACGTCATTTAGTTTAATTTCATAGCTGAACGTAAACTTCGGCAAACCGATGTCCATCTTACCGGGCGTCATGTCGTTCTGTAACTGATCCCAGTCTGCGCCGGTCAGGCTGTTCAGGAGAGTTTCGGCAGTGGTGTTCTGTGCGGGTAACAGCACCGTCATGGCGTAAGAGGGCCCGTCTCCTTCAGCACTGTAAGGTAGCTCGAAGGCCGTGAAAGAGGGTTTCGACGCCCGGCGCAGGTCGGTATCCAGCCGCATCATGCGCACCGTTGTTTCACCGCCCGTTGCCAATTTAAATGGCATGTTAACCGTGTTTTCCGGTTTGAACTGTTTTTGCCACTCTCCTTTAAAATACAGCGCATTCAGCAAAAACATCACGTTGTCGGGCTTAATCTCATCGATCACTTTCGGAATTTTTCCGTTAGTCTTAGCGCTGGCCCACGCATTTATCTTGTCAACGGTAGCCGGGCTGTTAAAGTCCTGCGCCGACACTTCAGCCTCGAACGTCTGCTTCAAGACATCCTGAAACGACTGGGCCACCTCAAATGTATTCCTATAAAAAACTGAGTTTGCCAGCTGAAGCGTGTACTTTGACGTTGTAGCCGGCAAATTTTCCATAAGGTTCTGGTACGTCTGGTTCGCTTCGGCCAGCGTCTGTGCATCAAGATTTAGTGTTTTTTGAATCTCCTGAGCCGTTTTGGCATTGGCACCGTTCAGGATCATACCCAGCGCCATGTGCAGGCTCAGTGGCGAGACGAATACATTTTTGGACTGGCCTTCCTTAGTCGTCACGCGCTTCGCCATATCAAAGGCGAATTGAGTGGTCTGCTGGGCAAAAGGAGCCGACACGCGCAGTTCGCCCGTTGGTGTGTTCTTGTCCGGATCGGGTACAACACTTGTGTTTTTACAACTAACGGCCACTACCAGGCAACTAGCAACTACTGTGGCCACGGATGAAAATGGTTTCGTTTTCATACTACTTTCATTGTTTTGTTATTGGAAAAAGCACCGTTGTGCATGTTTGGGTTAATCATGCAAATGAGTTCGTTTATGTTGACCCAAATTGTAAGGCAACAGTTGGAATCTTTTGCTTGCCCAACAGGCTATTATTTACAATCCTTGACAGATTCCCGTGCTTTTCGGAGCGCATCAACCAACGGTTCAAAGCCCGGAATCGTCTTGTTAAACTCAAACGTCACTCGGTGTTTCCGATCACCCTTTTGCAGTTCAACGTATTCGGCACCTCCATCAGCGCAGTCGGGGCAGCCCAGCGTTGTGGTTACGTTGCTGAAGGCGTCGAAGTCTGCCAGTGCCTTGAGCCCATTCCAATCGGCCGGGCTAATAACCGCCTGACAGGTTTTGGTTGGTGTCTCATTTTGCGTACGGATGCCGCTCTGGATCAATGTCGCACTCGTGCCGTTAAATGTGTAATCATTCTGGCAGTATCCTATACACATACCAAACGACGTACCGCTACGGATAGTGAGTGCTTCGTCCGTAATTGGTCGCACCCTGTTTTCTGTGCATTGGCTCATGGTCAGGGCAATCACAAACGATAAAAGAATCTGTTTCATACTATTAAAAGTGATAGTTAATGCCAAAACTCATACCGGAGGATGTGGGTTGACTTTGCACAGCCGACTGAGGCCGGGTACCAAATCCTAACGAAGGCTGATAAACTCCTGCCAGTGATGCCGACCACTGCCGCGAGGGCCGATATCGGACCCGGGCTCCCAATGTGGCTGCCCATGATACGGGCCGATAGACGCCGTCTTTGTTAGTAATAATCAACTCGTCGCCTACCGTATTGCGCACAAAAATATTAGACAAAAAGCCACCTACCAGTGCCAAGCCTAATCGTTTACGCGGGCGTAGCTGGTAACCTACCTGAACGGGCACCTGCACAAACTGATAGTCGTTGGTTAATGACTGCCGCGTTTGTAGGCTGTAGGTGTTCTGCACCGTATTGCGGTTGGTGTAACCCATAACTGCTATTGCAGGGCTGGCCACGGCGTCCTGGGAGGCTGACGATGCGCTACGTACACTGCTCCGCAACGCATCAACGTATAAATTAGGGTTCTGTCGCAATGTATTTGGGCTAACCGATAGACTGCTTAGTACAGAAGCCTGCACCGGACTCTCAACCGTTGAGCGGCCTGCCAGATAGCCCACTCCTGATTCTACCGACCAGCGTTCATTTAGCTGGATACCGGCGCCTGCCTGGTAAGCCACCGAAAAGTTGGCCCGGCTGTTAACCGAAGGCTGGCCGACACTGTTGGGATTCGTCGATAAGTTAGTATTTGCATTGGAAAAAGAAGCTTGGGCTGATCGCACGGTCACCGATGGATTAAACGCGCCCGGCATCATGCTCATCGAAGCCCACACCTCCCGTGGTTTATGCTTCGGCTGAACAGCAGCCGTCTCGGTTACTGATTCGGCAGGGGGGAGCCAGACAATGCGCTGAATAGAACCCGGCTCACGTAACCGTAAGGATGACGTATGCACCGGGTCGAATGACAGAAGGGGCTCGCTGGCCGCTGGTATTTTTAAGGTTGCGTCTGATTCGGTTGCCATCCGGTTCATTGAAGTTGCTGCCGCTATGCCTGCACTAAGGGGGCGACCGGCAAATGCCACTTGCTTGTTCTGTGTCATGTCGGTTCGGAAACCGGATGGGACCAGCGTCTGTTGAACTGTGCTGACTGGTTGCGTGGCCGCGATCTGCTCCTCATGGGGGGCTTTTTCTTCTTCGGCAGGCAGAGCAATTGATGGCTGTACAGGCGATTTGGCCACTGACTGACCCGTTAGCTGGTCCTCAGTCGAAGCGGTCTGAGAAGGGGCGACAGGTGCAGAACGTTTGCTGCCACCGGGCGGGGGTGACAATTGCTGGTTCATCGCTACATCTCCTTGCCCGCGCTCATTCAGGGTCGACGGAGAGGTGTGCGGCTCTTTCTGAGTAGCATTTTTACCCGATTTGTTAAATGCAGACGACCCTACGCCCTGCTCATGAGTCTTGGGCTGGTGTTGAGCAAGAGACTTATTTGGCGCCGTTGTCCAGAACGCCCACCGGCCCACCAGCAGGAGAGCTATCACGGCCGCCACCCCGATGCCCCAGGCAAATGGACGGGACGAAGCCAGCCTCATTCCCCACAGC
>DATHAW010000446.1:0-3435 GCA_035296465.1 Spirosoma sp. | reverse complement strand
GCGCGTGATCGTTCAACACCTGAAACTGGCCTTCGCTGCCCGGAAATGTAACGGCAGTTGCTTCGCCGGAATAGACCTTACGGTCGGGAGTAATGATGTCTACCGTCATACTATCGAATGACAGGTGATAAACGACACCTGGCATTATTTATAAAGCTTCACTTAAAAACTGAGTGCGGTTCTAACCTGCTCTCTGACAGCCTTTTAGATTATTGGCCAGCTTCTTTCAGCAGACGCTCGCCCTTGACAACGGCATCTTCAATAGTGCCCACGAGGTTAAACGCGGCCTCCGGCAGGTGGTCATACTTGCCGTCGATGATTTCGTTGAACCCCTTGATGGTGTCTTCGATAGGAACTAGCACGCCTTTCAGACCGGTAAACTGCTCGGCTACAAAGAACGGCTGAGACAGGAAACGCTGTACCCGACGTGCGCGACTCACAACTAATTTATCGTCTTCTGAAAGCTCTTCCAGACCCAGAATAGCAATAATGTCCTGCAGTTCTTTGTAGCGTTGCAGGATCTCTTTTACGCGCTGGGCGGTGTTGTAATGCTCGTCGCCGAGGATTTCGGCAGTGAGAATCCGCGAGGTGGAGTCCAGTGGGTCAACAGCCGGATAGATACCTAACTCGGCAATTTTCCGGCTCAATACCGTCGTGGCGTCCAGGTGAGCAAAGGTCGTGGCCGGAGCGGGGTCGGTCAGGTCATCGGCCGGTACGTAAACAGCCTGCACCGATGTAATGGAACCCCGCTTGGTAGACGTAATGCGCTCCTGCATGACCCCCATTTCGGTGGCCAGCGTAGGCTGATACCCCACCGCCGACGGCATCCGGCCCAGCAGAGCCGACACCTCAGAACCCGCCTGCGTGAAGCGGAAAATATTATCGACAAAGAAAAGAATATCGCGGCCGGCTCCTTCGCCATCGCCGTCGCGGAAGTGCTCGGCAATTGTCAGACCCGACAAGGCCACCCGGGCGCGGGCACCCGGCGGCTCATTCATCTGGCCAAACACGAACGTAGCCTGACTCTGGGTCATTTCGGCCATGTCTACTTTGGTCAGATCCCAGCCGCCTTCTTCCATCGAATGCTTGAAAGCGTCGCCGTAACGAATGATTCCAGCTTCAATCATCTCGCGCAGCAGGTCATTTCCTTCGCGGGTACGTTCGCCTACTCCGGCAAATACCGACAAACCGGCGTATGCTTTGGCAATGTTATTGATCAGTTCCTGAATAAGTACGGTTTTGCCCACTCCGGCCCCACCGAACAGGCCAATTTTGCCGCCCTTAGCGTAGGGCTCGAGCAGGTCAATTACTTTGATACCCGTATACAAAACTTCCGTTGATGTGGCCAGGTCTTCAAAGCGGGGGGCCGACCGGTGAATCGGCAGGCCAACACCCGTCGTTTTAGGTTGCGGGATACCGTCAATGGCGTCGCCAACTACGTTGAAAAGCCGCCCGCGAATACCCTCGCCCGTTGGCATCGTGATTTGATGGCCGAGGTCAACGACGTCTATTCCGCGATACAGGCCGTCTGTAGAATCCATCGCGATGGTCCGAACGCGGTCTTCGCCGAGGTGCTGCTGAACTTCCAGAATAACGTGTTGTCCGTTCGCTTTAGTCACTTTGAGGGCGTCCAGGATGGCGGGAATCCGGACACCTTCGCCTTCGAAACTCACGTCTACCACCGGCCCGATTATCTGCGTAATCTTACCCGTATTGACTGCCGTTGCCGTAATCATTTGTATGTGATTTGAGCTTATTAAACTATTGCCCATTGTTTGGGACTGCAAAAGTAGGAGAAAAACTGCGTAAGGTCAAGGCGGTACGCACTCATTTTAGGTGGCTTACTCTACCGAACGAGTTTAGCAATAAGGTTTTTAGTCGTTTGCACAAGCAAAACCCAAATTGGACAGATTTGTACAAAAACAAGTCGTTCGTGATCGGGTCACTAGTTGCCGGACCCTCACCTGCCATTTTTGTTCAGGTTGTGTCCGCTGCAGGATAGGCACTAACGCGCTCTTCACTACGTTCCTCTTTCATGTCATCGCTGTTTTTCTGGAATGGTTGGAGCCGCACCGAGCGGTTCACCTATCTACTTAGTTTTATTGCTTTTATCGTAAGCCTGATGCTGTTCGGGATGGCCTGGGCACAGGGTTTAGGTAACGTAGTGCGGTGGGACGTGCTAAGCGAATTGAATGAACTTCCCATTACGCTTCACGGATTCACCGACGGGCTGCTCGATTATGCCGTGAGCGGAAAAGCGTATGCCGTATCCGAGCAGTTCGTGGCTTCGGCCATGACGGTTCGTCCGGGTGTGGCCACTGCTTTCCTGGTCGGCATTGGCGGGGCGTTCGTGTTGCTGTTGAGCGCCGTTACGCGCTTTGATCGGGTTCGGTATCTGATCAGTATGTCTGCTGTGATTCTTGGCCTGGCCTTTTTTAGGTGGGAAATGCTCGAAGTTCCGGGTCTGGGTGGAAATTACCTGTTCATGCTGCTGACATTCCTGTTCGGTTCCTTAAGCTATTACTTCCATGCGTTCCGGGCCGATTACCCTATTCCGGTGCGCCTTGGCGCGTTTAGCCTGCTGACAATTGTTGTCGCTCTGGTGCTCAGTGTGCTGTCCCCGGTTGCCCATCCGGCCCTGGTTCTTGTCAGCTACGGCCTGCCGGTGCTGCTGGTATTCAGTGTCGGCTTTCTTTTTTTTATTGCGATTGAGCCAATGGCTGGGCTGGTCTGGCTCACCTCGGCTGGTCGGCCGGATGGCAATGGCCCTCAGGCTGGTAGGAAACAAACGCTGGGCGTAAATAACTTCCTGTTCATCAGTTTCCTTTACTTGGTCAACTTAACATTAATCTGGCTCAGGAATGCCAAGTACATCGACTGGGACGTGCTGGCAATCAGTCCATTCATAATTTATCTGATTTCCGTAACGATTGGGCTCTGGGGTTTTCGGCGTCTGATTGAGCAGCAGGGTGTTGTGTCGTTTCGCGATGGTGGGGCCTATCTATACACCGGACTTTCCCTACTTACGACGCTCACGATGGCCTACGCCTTTGCTACAGCCAATGACCCACTGGTCGAGGCATTTGAGGATGTCGTCGTCTATACGCACTTGGCGATGGGCCTTTTTTTTATCGCTTACGTGCTGATCAACTTTAGGGTTATTTACGGACAGGGGCTACCTGTCCACCGGATATTGTATAAACCTAAACGGTTGGAATTAAGCCTGTTCCGTGTAGCGGGCGTGTTTGGCGTGGTGGTGTTGCTGGCCTCGGGTGGGCTGATTACGCTGCGACAGGGAACAGCCGGTTACTACAATGGCCTGGGCGATTTGTACGTGGCCAGTAACGAGCCCAACTCGGCCAATGCATTTTACCAACTCGCCTTGGAGCAGGAATTTCAGAACCATAAATCCAACTACGCCATGGCCTCGCTGGC
>DATHAW010000445.1:0-13475 GCA_035296465.1 Spirosoma sp. | reverse complement strand
CCTTGCGTGAACGGGTCCTTATCGGCCACTGACTTTACCAGATCCATGCGCTGCGCCAGGATAGGCGCGGCAATGGTAACAATCGCAAAAAGGCTGCCTACGACAATCAGGCCCGCCCGCATCCAGTTGTTGAATTGAATTTTGCGTTCCTCTAACTGCATCAGCGTTAGGGCTGCGAGGTACGTAAGGGGGAAATAACACAACGATGAATAATGCACGATTTTAGACTGCACAATGCTGAACAAAATCAGCACGACCCAGAACAGCATCGACATCCATCGCCTAAACTCGCGCTGGTAGTTTCGTTCAATGAACAGTGGGGCAAACGCCCGGATGGCAAAAATAGACGCGGGAAAGCAGCCAACTAATAACACCACAAAGTGATAACCAGGAAAGCCGCTATGCCCCGCATCGGGTGTGCTGAACAGCCGGACGTTGTAGGCTAAAAACTCACGAACGAATACGGGCCCGTGCAGATACGTTTCAAGGCCACCCCATGCCATAGCCGCTAAAGAAGCGGCCAGTGAAAAAACGATGAACTGAGTGGGCGAAATAAACCACCGAAACCGGCTTAGTGCCCAGTACACAACCAATACTAACGCTACGATGAGATAGGCAACGGGGCCTTTGGTCAGGACGCCTAACCCTAGTGCCAATCCGCCTATGAGCAGGTAGGTCCATTCTGACTTAGGAGTGAGGAAGGGCGTGGTTAGCCGTTCGCGCTTCCACGACGCAAAGATTACGTTGACTATACTGACGAATATGAAGAGATTGAAAAACGGGTCGATGATGCCGGATCGGAAATAAAGGTGGGGTGTCACCGACCCCAGATAAGCCAGCGACCAGAGTAGCCCGAAGCGATGGCCGTGAATTTTCTGGCCCAGGTGATACAGGTAAACGAGCGTGATGATGCCACAAAGCGCATTGGGCAGGCGGGCCGAAAACTCGCTGATGCCAAAGAGATTCATCATGGCCGACTGACACCAGAAAAAGAATGGCGGCTTTTCAAAAAAAGGCTTATAATCTATGTGAACGCGCAGGTAGTCGCCCAGGACGATCATCTCGCGGGAGCATTCGGCAAAGTTGATTTCGTCCCAGTCAAAGAGCCGGACACCTCCTAGAAACGGGATGAAAAACAGCGCACCAACACCGGCCAGCAACAGAGAATAAAAAAGTTTTTGATTCATCAACCAGAGCAGTAGCGAAGAATAAGGTCTGTAAGTGCAGGAAACAGAGCCGCAAAATTAGCTGAAAAAAAGATTGCCCGGGATTGTCGATATTCGTGCCGACGATTTGACCTCAATAACGCTACTAATTATGCTTCCTAACCACCGGTTTACTGAACTCCCGGCCTATGCTCAACTCCAGGCACATTACGACGCACTTAGCAACCGCCATATGCGCGATATGTTCGCCGAGGATGGCGACCGCTTTGCCCATTTCACCCGTCAGTTCGAGGATATCTTGCTTGATTTCTCAAAAAACCGAATCACCGACGAAACGCTGAATTTGCTGCTGCAACTTGCCGAACAGGCTGGCCTGACCGACGCTATTGGCAAAATGTTTTCGGGCGATGTCATAAACCAGACTGAAGGACGCGCTGTGTTGCACGTAGCCCTGCGCAACCGGTCCAACACACCAATTCTGGTCGATGGCCGGGACGTAATGCCTGATGTGAACGGGGTGCTGGCCCGGATGAAGTCGTTTACGGAGCGCGTGCGGTCGGGAAGTTGGACGGGCTACACAGGTGCCGGTATTACGGACGTTGTCAATATTGGCATTGGGGGGTCTGACCTCGGCCCCGTCATGGTGACCGAAGCCCTCAGGCCCTACGCCGACGACCATAAGCTGCGCGTCCATTTTGTGTCGAACGTGGACGCAGTGCATATCTACGAAACGCTGCAAACCGTCCGGCCCGAAACAACGCTGTTTCTGATTGCTTCCAAGACGTTCACCACGCAGGAAACAATGACCAACGCCCAAACGGCACGGCAGTGGTTTCTGGATCAGGGTGGTTCGGAAGGTGATATCGCCAAACACTTCGCGGCCCTGTCCACGAACAAACAGGCCGTCGAAGCATTTGGCATCGATCCCGATAACATGTTCGGTTTCTGGGACTGGGTTGGTGGCCGATATTCTCTGTGGTCTGCTATCGGGCTGTCGATTGCGCTCTACGTTGGCTTCGACAACTTTGAGGAGCTGTTGGCGGGCGGCCATGCCATGGATGAGCATTTTCGCCATACGTCTCCCGATCAGAACTTACCGGTAGTGCTGGCATTGATGGGAATTTGGTATAATAATTTCTTCGACGCACAGACACAGGCCATTTTGCCCTACGATCAGTATATGCACCGGTTTGCTGCTTATTTTCAGCAGGGTGATATGGAAAGCAATGGCAAATCGGTAGACCGCACCGGCCAGCCCATCGACTACCAGACTGGTCCAATCATTTGGGGTGAACCCGGCACCAACGGCCAGCACGCGTTTTACCAGTTGATTCATCAGGGCACCAAACTGATTCCCTGCGATTTTCTTGCTCCGGCCATTAGCCAACGGCCCATTGGCGAACACCATAAAATTTTGATGGCTAATTATTTCGCCCAGACGGAAGCCCTGATGAACGGCAAAACAGAAGACGAAGCCGCCGATGAACTACGTAAAGCAGGAAAAAGCGAATCCGAAATAGCAGCGCTGGCACCTTTTAAAACGTTTCCGGGCAATCGACCAACTAACTCCATCCTATTTAGAAAATTAACTCCACGAACGCTGGGAAGCCTGATTGCCCTTTATGAACACAAAATATTTACGCAGGGGGTGATCTGGAACATATTCAGTTTCGACCAGTGGGGTGTCGAACTGGGTAAGCAGTTAGCCAGCCGAATTTTGCCCGAACTACAGGACGATCGGCCCGTTGATACGCACGATAGCTCGACCAACGGCTTAATCAATGCGTTCAAAACAATACGTGGCTGAGTGAAGTATCAACCAGCTTACATGGGTGAGCCGACTCTAAAAAAGGTATTAAGGCCAGATCAAGTGAAATAATAAAAAACAATCGTTTCAAGGGTATGTTATCGGGATGTGGTTACGGCCGCACCTTTTTTTATAGAACTCAACGCTAACGTAAAAAGCAATGAAAACTCAGGCTACATTACTGGCAGCTTATCTGCTCAGTGTTGGTTACGCCAGTGCGCAAGGCACCACTGGCAGCACCACTACCGGTTCGGCAACGACCAACGCCACCACCGGTACCTCGACGGGTATGACTGGTTCAGGAACCGGCACTTCCTCCACGACGCCCGCTGGTAGCGCTACCAGCGGCTCGATGATGGATAATAGAACGGGCACGACGGGTAACGGCGCATTGACGAATGGAACAATAACAACAACGGCCGACACGTACAATGCAAACACCCGGCCCGAGCGGACTAAATTAGATTACAAAAACTTCGTATTCGGTATTTATGGAGGGTTGAATACGACCAAATTCAAAGGCGAAAGCGTAAACGCCGGTGGTAAATTATCGGGTCGTCTGGGCTATCAGGCCGGTTTCTTTGTGCGGGGGGGCGGTCGACTGTACGGCCAGCTCGGTGCTGAGTATTTCGCTTCTAGTTCTAATTATTTTGTTGCTGGTTCAGGCCAGACTGCAAAAAATATTCAAAGCCAGATCGATATTCAGTACGTACAGATTCCGGTGTACATCGGTTATAAGTTGGTGGAATCGGATCGGGGCATCTCGGCTGTTCGGTTGCAGGTCGGTCTGGAATATGCCAACCGAATAAACGCAAACAGTGGTGACTTTAACTTGAGCAAGAACGAAATAAAAAGCGGTACGTTTAATGGTCTGGGTCAGTTAGGATTTGATGCCGGTCCAATATTTTTGGACTTTACCTATCACCACGGTTTCAACAACGCAATTAATTCGACTAATGTTGGTTTTGCCGGGTCACAGCGCCGGATTTTAAGTGCCAGTGTGGGCTTTAAATTCTAATATAATTGGTCGTTAGTAAACACACTTTCGACAAAAATTAGAATAATGACAAACAATAGTTGCTCATCGCCCGTTAATGGGGTGTAATTTCGATTACACCCTTTTTTTGTACAACTCAACGAAAATAAAAACACCATGAAAACTCACGTTACACTGCTGGCTTTTTGCCTGCTTGGTGCCGGCCTGGTTAATGGGCAGAGCACGACCAACACCAACACGAACACCACGTCTGGTACGACGACGAACTCCACGACTGGTACCAATTCGTCGGGTACCATGAACAACAGCACAACCCCATCGGGTACGTCTACAAGTGATGGCTCTACCATGAGCAACGGCACGACGAACAGTACTGGTACTGGAACCATGAACAGCAATAGTAGCGGTACGATGAGCAACGGCAGCACGACGACTAACAGCTCGGCTACCCCTGCTTATGGCACAACTACCACCACCACGACTACAAGCAGCAACAACAGCACCACGGGCACCAACATGTCGGGTGATGTGAACAGGGACGGAAATGGCGGCCGTGCCTGGGGTAAGAGCGGAAAGTTTGGTATTTATGCCGGGGTAAACTTCTCCCGCTTCGTGAATGAGCCTATTCCAGATGGTGCCTATCGGGCGGGCTATCAGGTTGGTATCTACGGCCGGTCGGGTGGTACCGTCTTCGGGCAGCTGGGTCTTGAATACCGCACTTCAACCTCAAACTTGGTACGTAACGGTACGGGTGGGACCACACAAAGTGTTAATGAAATACGGGGCCAGATCGACCAGCAATTTGTGGCCATTCCTGCCTACGTCGGTTTACGCGTTGGTAGTGCCCTGGGACTGCGGTTACAGGCTGGTGCCGAACTGTCGGCTCTGATTCGCCACCCAAACAACAAGTTTAATCTCAACAGAGACGACTTCCGCCGGACCATGCTGAATGGACTGCTCGGTGCGGGCATTAATCTTGGACCGCTGACGCTGGATGCTGTGTATAACCACGGTTTTACGCACGTATTTGAGGGTCAGGACACCAGACGTAATCTGGTTGCATTGAATCTTGGCCTACGTTTCTAAGCGTTCTGGCCAATTAAAAAAAGCCGCCTTCCGACGAGGGTGGCTTTTTTTAATTAGTTAGCGGTTGAAGGTCTTTTTCACGGGCAATGCCAGGGTAAATTATAGTAGGCAGTCGTTGTACCATATTGTCGCAAACAGAGCCATCCTTTGTACATTTCGTTTATTAGACATTGGTAACCAGGACAGTTTGAATGGGACTGCCTATTTCTTAAGACCAACAATTTTTTGTTCATGAACACCCTCTTTCCCATTTTTGTCAAGGCCGAACAACTGCACATACTGATCGTCGGTGGGGGATATGTTGGCTTGGAAAAACTGACGGCCGTGCTGGTAAATTCGCCCGCTGCCCGCGTAACACTCGTAGCTCCCGAGATACGTCCCGAAATTTTAGACCTGTGCCAGACTCACCCCAATGTTAGCTTACATAAGGAAAGCTACCAGCCCGAGCATCTCGAAAGCTGCGATCTGGTCATTGTGGGCACCAACGATAAAGTGGTTAACCGGCAGGTGCAGACTGACTGCAAAGCCCGGCGAATTCTGGTCAATGTAGCCGACACACCCGACCTGTGCGATTTTTACCTGAGTTCAGTTGTGAAAAAAGGAGATCTGAAAATCGCTATTTCCACAAACGGTAAGTCGCCAACTTTTGCCAAGCGGTTTCGGGAAGTGCTGGAAGACATTCTTCCCGATAGCCTGCAGGACACGTTAGACAACCTGACGGCCATTCGTCAGCAACTCAAAGGCGATTTTGTGCAGAAGATGGAGAAGCTAAACGAGATTACGAAGGTGTTGCGATGAATCCATAGTCGTGTTCACTACCTCAGGATGCTGACAACCAGTATCTAAACTTAAACAATGTGTCGTTTGCAGAAAACCTAGTCAGACAGGTCAACCAACCGATTCTCAAACGGCGTTGGCTTTATCAATTGTTATCAATTGTGTTAAGCGTAGAGAGTTGGCTCTTTGATTAGCAGTACTCGCTGTCGATACGAGCCCAGGCTTTTATAAAGCCAGCTCCTCTGACGGGTCCCACAGCCGTGTTTTGAAATCGACCACCCGATCGTCAACGACCTGCACACCCTCATCTTCCAGTAACTGCTGCATTACGGAGGGACCCCCAAAAAAGTGTTTTCCCGACAACACGCCCACACTGTTAATAACACGATGTGCCGGTACGTCTTTACCGTGCGATGCGTTCATAGCCCAGCCAACCATTCGGGCACCCGCCCGCAGGCTCAGATAGCGGGCTATAGCTCCATAGGTGGTTACCCGGCCTTTTGGTATCATACGAACTACGTCGTACACTTCTTCGAAATAATCGCGTGTTGAGGTCATATACGTCGTTCAGCAACCATTTCTGGATAACTTAAATGCGAAAACCCCACCAGTAACTGACGGGGTTTTCTTTCAGAACGTTGAGTAAATGGGGTATGCTTACTTAGTTAACCTGAAATGAGTCTCTGGCATTGTCAACGCCAGATTGTGCCTGGTCGGCGACGTCGTCTACTGTGTCATTGTACTGAGACTTCGCCTTATCTTTATCGAGGGCACCCTGCGCCTGTCCTTTTAGCTGTTCAAACTGATCCTTAGCCTTATCGGCATACTGGCTTACCTGGGATTTTGCCTGTTCAAAACCATCTTTGGCTTTGGTAACTCCTTTATCCCACTGATCTTTCAAACTGCCACTTTCCCATTTATCTTTCAAATCACTCGAACGCTTGTCAACCTCTTCGGTCAGCTTATCCCGCGTTTCTTTACCACTGCGGGGAGCCGTTAGAATGCCAATAACAACGCCAGTAATAATTCCTGTCAGAAAGTCCCGTGTACTTCTCATATCCTTTTCTGTTTTAGGTAGTTTGAGTCGATTAATGATTTACCTTACGTTTCACCTGCTTAACGGCATCCTCAGTTTTGGCAGAGGCTGTGTCTACGTAATTGTTATATTGATTTTTAATATTTTCCAGACCTGTTTGTAGTTGATCCTGAAGGTCTTTAAAGAATGAGTCAGATTCAGACGATATGCGTCTGCGGGTTTTTTTGCCGCTTTGTGGAGCGAGTAAAAGACCAACGGCTGCGCCGATGGCTAAACCAACTATGATTCCTGGTAATGATTTCATGTGCGCTTACTTTAGTGCGTGATTAGATATGAGTTTCCTGTAGAAAATTCCATACCACTTTTTTCTGTTGAGTTTAATTAGCTGACAATAAGGTTATTGGCTAATAGGTTGTTTAAGGCCAGGGGCTATGATAGTGTAGAGTTTTTTCTACAGGGACGTCCACGTTTTGCCCAATCTTTAATTCCCATTCGGGACGAACTTAAAAATTCGACTATAAACAAAAGCTGATACTAAAGTGGTTTATAAAAAAGACCACCTTTCCTGAACAGCCACCTCAGTTAATGGCAACCATTCACTTACTCTTGACCTACTACAGTGGGTTGGTTATCATAATGTCATTCATTCACCTGATTCGTCTGGAATACTGGTGGATACGCATATGGGATTTTCCGCATCTACAGGTATTCGTGCTAACTGTAATTGGTTTGGTGGCCTGGCTTGTGCTTGGCCATACGTGGCAGTGGCCACTGGTCATGCTGCCGATTGGGTTGATCGGCGCAGTTCTGTACCAACTGTGGCTCATTGTCCCCTATACGCAACTGCATAAAAAAGAAGTGCCTACCTGGATTAGCCCTGTGAACCAGCGGGAAACAAGACTTGACACAATTCGATTACTTAGTGCCAACGTATATCAGGAGAACACAAAGATGCCGGACGTACTCCGACTGATTGAAAAACACCAGCCTGATGTTGTATTACTGCTGGAGACAAACGAAACCTGGAAACGAGCCATGCAGCCTATTGAAGCAACGTATCCTTATCAGATACTGTGCCCCCTGGAAAACATGTACGGCCTTTTGTTCTATTCCCGGTTCCCTATGTTATCGCCTGAACTGCGTTTCCTGATCCAGGACGACATTCCTTCTATTTACGTGCAGCTTACCCTAGAATCAGGCCAACAGATTCATTTTTATGGCGTACACCCAATGCCGCCCAGCCCTACGGAACATTACCGTTCTACCGAACGTGATGCGGAATTGCTGGTCGTTGGTAAGGAGGCCCGGCATAAATCCGGTCCCATCATCGTAGCCGGTGATCTGAACGACGTAGCCTGGTCGCATACGACGCGGTTGTTTCGACGGGTGAGTGGTTTGCTCGATCCCCGCATTGGGCGAGGATTATATAGTACGTTTAACGCGAACTACTTTTTTTTGCGGTGGCCGCTCGATCATGTCTTCGTATCACATCATTTTAAGCTGGACCAACTGCGCCTGCTGCCTAATAGTGGGTCAGATCATTTTCCCATTCTGGTTTCCTTAACCTACCAGCCTGACCCAAACCGTCTTGACGACGTGCCACAGCCGGAAGGCGACGATTTTGAAGAGACGGAAGATATCATTGAGAAAACAATGACGGACAAAGCCTAATGGGGGTGATAGGTCGGTGACCAGCATTTCATCATACCTGATAGCGACTGGCAACCAGTTAAGGCGATTACAGGGTAGACATATAACCAAAAAAATCCCTGCGCTCAAACTGGCGCAGGGATTTTGTACCCACCGTAACTTGTACTTAACCTAAAATAACGCTGCACGGCTGAAGCCGTTACGTAAAGTATGTCGTTTTTGATTGCCCCACCACTCTGGAGCAGCCACAAAGTAGACCAGAGGATTTATCGAGACTCAATACTCAAACACCTCGTCCCTGAATCAGCCGGAGAACGACCGCTATGATAGCGATGACCAGCAAGACGTGAATTATGTTTCCCATTCCAAAACTGTTGAAACCCAGGAAACCAAGCAGCCAGATAATGATCAGGATAACCGCGATTGTATAAAGTAAATTTCCCATGATTTGTAGTGAGTAAATCAAAATGAATTGTCTCGCATTTGAATAATCAGTTAGAAAAATTTGTGCCAAACCATCCTGAACAGTTACTAATTGCCCTTTTAAGTGTTTATGAGCTTGATAATGAGCTGCTATGTGCAGTAAGCTTACAGAGCCGTCGTCTACGTGAGGGTATGGGCTGATTTTGAGGAATGTAGACATAGTTCTACACTTGTAGAATTAATGTAGAAAAAGCCCTCATAAAATGCACTCAGTACCAGTACGTTACTCTATCCTTACGATTATGCAAAGCACTCAAGTGGTTAATATATCGACAATTAGTTATGGTTTTATCATATTCCTGTGTCAGCCGGGTGGTTTCGGCACAGATTTGTATAGAATATGTGCGTATAAGAATAGATAGGATTGAACGTGATTAGAATGATGACGAGAATTAACGCGGTACCGCAGTTCAGACCACCTGTTATGAAGGGAATTACGACCGCAAAACGTATACTGATTATTGATGATGAGACCGATATCTGTTTGCTTTTGTCAGGACTTTTACGGCGACTCGGGTATCAGCCAACTTGTGCTCATTTTATCGAGGAGGGCCGCCAGTGTTTAAGTTCGCAACAGTTTGACGCTATTTTTCTGGATTTGAACCTTCCTGATGGCCTTGGTTTCGACTTGCTGCCAATAATCAAGGAAGATCAGGCCAATGCTAAAATAATTATGATCAGTGCATTTGACGGTCAGGCGGAGCGCCGTCGGGCAACTGATCAGGGAGCCAATTATTTTATTGGTAAGCCATTCACACGTCGGTCGGTGGAGATGGCTTTGCAAACTATTCAGGAATGAGTAATTTTGTCAGTACAGCTAAATTGACCATTGTCTCTCTTTTGACATTTCCCTATTTTACTGGTCAAAGGCTGGCTGAACAAGCTCATTCTCCTACATGGAAAAAATTCTCATCATCGACGATAACAATGATATATGTCTGCTTTTAGAGCGTTTTTTAACTAAGCAGGGATATAAGACGGAATCAGTACAACGGGGTGAAGATGGGTTAGTTCTGCTTAGGAAAGAAGCATATGAGTTAGTTATCTGCGATTTTAAACTTCCTGATATTGATGGCCTGGAGATGCTGCGTCGCATCAAGGTTATGCATCCCAGTACGGCCGTTATCATCATCACCGGTTACTCCGACGTTCGAGTGGCCGTGCAGACCGTTAAGCACGGTGCCTTCGACTACGTAACCAAGCCCCTTTACCCCGACGAAATTCTTTATACCATCAAAGGGGCGCTCGAACGGCGCACCCAGTCGCTGAGTCAACCCGTTGGCTCAACCGCTGTATCAGCTTCTGCTCACCCGCCTAAGGTTACTACTGCTAAGACATCGGCAAAATCGCTACTTACCCCCGATGGTAAGCGCTTTATATTCGGTAAAAGTCGCGTTGCCGACCAGCTTCAGAAACACATAGACCTGATTGCTCCGACGGATATGTCGGTCATCATTACGGGCGAAACCGGCACGGGTAAGGAGTTTGTGGCTAATGCCATACACCTGAAAAGCAAGCGGGCCGAAAAGCCATTTGTTGCCATCGACTGCGGAGCGCTAAGTAAAGATCTGGCTGGCAGCGAATTGTTTGGTCACGTAAAAGGCTCGTTCACAGGGGCCATGGCCGATAAAGCCGGTAGTTTTGAGTTTGCTAACGGGGGTACGCTTTTCCTGGACGAAATTGGAAATCTTTCTTACGACAACCAGATCAAATTGCTGCGCGTGTTGCAGGAGCGAAAAATCAGGCGCATTGGCTCCAATAATGATATTCCAGTCGATGTCAGGATTATTGTTGCCACCAACGAGGACTTACGCGATGCCGTTCGCCAGGGTCGTTTCCGCGAGGATATATACCACCGGATCAACGAGTTCGAGATGCATCTGGCGCCCTTGCGTGAGCGCAAGGCCGACATCATGATTTTTGCCGAACATTTTTTAGAGTTAGCGAATCAGCAACTGGAAAAAGACATTCGGGGATTTGAAGATGAAACCCGTGATAAATTAAAAGAGTACTACTGGCACGGAAATCTGCGTGAGCTTCATAACGTAGTGAAGCGGGCTGTTTTGCTGACGCAAGGCGATTATATTGAGGCTGATGTATTACCCCACGAGATATTGTCGCCACAGTATCTGACATCGGCTGAGCCAACATCTGACGTACAGGTCACGTATGACCCCAACCGGCCGGGAGTTCCTGTGATCAGCCAATCGGCAGCTAATCTAAAGTCTGTATCAGAAAGCGCTGAACGGGCCGCCATATTGAAGGTGTTGGAGAAAACCGGATATAATAAGACAAAAGCGGCTGAAGTGCTAAACATCGACCGTAAGACGCTCTACAATAAGCTCAAAGCATACGATATTCATCTGTAATACCAAAAAGAGCGAACCTCGTTAACAGCGAACGTACATTAATTGTGGCTTTCGCTGTTAACGAGGTTCGCTCTTTTTGCTGTTTTAATTGAAGCTATAGCCAATTGACACCAGGCCAACTCCGTTCCTGGCGTTACCAAGTAAGGTTTGAGCTGCCCCCCTGTTAGCAATTCGCTGGAATCCCTGTTCGTAACGGGTACCAATAAACGCTTTGCCAAAGTAGATATTCAGACCTCCAGCTACTCCATAATCCACCTTGTTAAAATTGTCGCGAACAATGGCTCCTCTGCCAGCACCGAAATCGCCATTCGAGGTCAGGTTCGAGTTTAACAGGTATGATACGTAGGGGCCTGCCTGGATTTCAACAAACTCGCCGATTTTAAACGTTGCCAGCACGGGCAGTTCGGCATAATTGAGCCTGAACGTATTGTTGCCGGTGAAACCTACTACGTTGTAATTGGCCGATGCGCCTTTTGTGATGTAGAGCAACTCGGGCTGAATGGCAAAAAACTCACCCGCCGGAATCTGGGAAAACACCCCCGCGTGGAAGCCGATTCGTTGCTTCTTGTCATTTGCTCCCCCGCTGTTATAGAACAACGAACTCGCACTTAACCCACCTTTCAGGCCTACCCGGGCACGCGCCTGCGCTACCGCGCTGGACGCACTCATTAGTGTTGCTCCGGCCACCAGAATGGCCGCAACTACTACAGTTTTCATTGACTTTTTCATAATAATTACGTGAGTGGTATGTACCAGGAACGTGTTTCCTTGGATTCAAAGTAATTGGTTAATTTCGTGCCAGAAATGCTCGAATCGGTCTAATTTAACCTACTAAGTTGCATTTTACCACGTTAGGGCGGTTTTTTAAATGATCTGTTAGCTAAATAAAGGAACGAACTGCGTAAAATTTTCCCCATTATGTAGAACCAGTCATTCACTAAAAACTACGATGCCGGTAGCACAAGCCACCATTGTGACCTGTTGGTGAGGAATTGTTTCAAATCATAGTTGTCAAGATGGACCCTAACCTGAACACCATGAAACCGATCTCCAGAAGTATTCTTATTACAGGGGCCTCAACCGGCATCGGCTATGGAGCAGCTAAGCATTTTATCCAGCAAGGCTATGAGGTGTTCGGCAGTGTACGTACCAGCGCCGACGCTGACCGGCTACGGGCCGAATTGGGTCTTAATTTTGAACCCCTGCTTTTTGATGTGACCGACGCAAATGCAGTGACCGAAGCCGCACAGTCACTGACTAATCGGCTGGCAGGCACCGGTTTGGGTGGACTAATCAACAACGCGGGTATTGCCATTGGCGGGCCGCTACAACATCAGCCAATGGACGCTATAAGGAAGCATTTTGACGTAAACGTACTGGGGTTGCTACGGGTGACGCAGGCATTTCTGCCCTTGTTAGGCGCTCGCGAAGATCACCCTGTTCGGCCGGGCCGTATTCAAAATATTAGTTCAGTCAACGGGCAGGTGGCTATTCCGTTTATGGGTGCCTACGTTGGTTCTAAATATGCCGTTGAGGGATTATCACATGCCCTTCGTAGGGAGTTGGCTCTTTATGGGATCGACGTAGTGATTGTAGGACCCGGATCCGTTAAAACGCCAATTTGGGGCAAGGGCACCGCCATTGATAGCTACGCGCATACGGCCTATTATCCGGCCATGCAGGAGTTTCTGAAGCAGGTTCAGGCAGCTGAAAGCCGGGGTTTTTCGATAGATTACATCGGTAAACGAATTGTAGAAATTCATGAGAGCCCCCGCCCCAAGATTCGTTACGCCATTGTGCCCCGGAAATTGACCGGCTGGACGCTCCCTCGAATGCTGCCCGCAAGAACATTAGATTGGCTCATTGGCCGTATCACTGGATTAACTCCAAAGGAAGATGCTTAAACCCGCTTTTCAAAAAGATCAGGCCCTGCTCGCCGATATTGAACGGGCTGCTCAAACACCGGATAAGCTGCACATCTGGTGGCTCGGTCAAAGTGGATTTTTGCTACGCTATAACGGTCGGCACCTGCTGTTCGACCCGTACCTGTCAGACTCACTGTCCCGAAAATACGCCAATACCGACAAGCCTCACGTGCGTATTT
>DATHAW010000444.1:0-2264 GCA_035296465.1 Spirosoma sp. | reverse complement strand
CAGTGCAGCACTCTTGGCGGGTTACAAGTTGGATCATCCAATTGTTTTTCAACCAAAATTCTCTCACCTGTCGCAAGACTTTTTGTCTTGTGGCTTAGAATAGGTCAAGTCTCCGGACTTGACCTCATTCATTCAATCCATGAAGTCAGGATAATCATTGAATGAATGACACAAGAGGCAACCCTTGCGCCAGTCGCACAGAAAACATTTTTCCTCCTCTAAGAGAAACCTACAAACGATCCGTTGTGTCGTTACAGGAGCCCTGGAATTGGGTGGACAGTATTAGAGCCTTCTCCCTTATTGCCCATTTCGCGCTGGATAAAAAAGAGGGAACAGTCACTAAATAAAAAATTACTTATTTGAAAAATCAATTTATTGCCCATTATCGCTATATTGTTGCAAATCTATTACTGACTCCTCGCGGGATAAACGCCAGCATTTTTTTGGTGTTTCTATGCATTCTATTAGCGCCAGGTAACGGAGTTATCGCATGAACTGTTCATTTCTATCACTTCCAATTGAATTTGCACCTTGGCTACCCTACCGCAGGTTGCGCATTTTCGGATCAGGCATGATTGGCTGCTCGTACGTAGCGGGGTGCTCGGTCTGCTGCTCTTCGCTGATTGGCCGGTACACGCAACCAGCGCTTTTTCCTTCCTGTCTTCCACTCAAACTACCCCGGCAGCTTCTCCGCTCTATCAACTGCCCGACCCTGCCGGTAGCCTGTCGTTCGCGCAGGTCTGCCAACGGCCACTAGAGCAGTGGCAACGGGTGGCGGCGGCTAACTTCGGGATTGACGGAGGAGCGGGTTGGGCGTGTACCTCCCTTTACAGCACGCATCGGCAAACGATGTGGTTAGAATTGCCCACGCATTTGATTGACTCAGTCAACGTGTGGCTGGTTTCCGACGGCGGATACGTGAAGGAATACCCGCCCAGGGGATTCGGCCAACTGGCCGACCCGACGTATAATCCGGTGCTGCACCCCTATTTTCTGTTTGAGTTGCCGCTGGAGGCCAGGCAGACGTACCGAATCTACATTCGCGGCTACGTAGTACCCGGTTTGGCCTTAAAATTCGGGGTTCGCCTTTGGGAACCGCTCCAGTTCCTCCACGTTTCACGTCAGTTCAACTGGGGCTGGTCCGCTTTTGTCAGCTTCATGTTCATTGCAATCGGTATGGCTATCCTGGGCTTCTTGTTCAGACCGCGGCTGATCTACCTCTACTACGCCGGTTACGTGGCCTGTCTCACCTTGTATGCGCTTGCCAGCGATGGCTGGAGCATCTTCTTCCCGACATTTATTTTCCGGCAGTTGAACTCGATTTCCATGGGCTACTTCCTTATTGTGGGCCTGTGTTTTTTTGTGCTTTTCAGCCGACAGTTCCTGGCTGTCCCTATGGCTGCTCCCCGGCGCTGGTTGTGCGTCAATCCCTGGTGGTTGGGTTTGCCGGCGACCGTTTGCTTGGGCGTAAGCCAGTATGGCTATGCCGTGCGCGCCACTGCTTTGATCCGGGTGGGATACGTGGGTGCTCTGGGGGCAGGCTTGTTGGTAGCCGCGCTATCGGTAAGCTATTGGGTGTACGCATTAAGGCGCGGGTTTCGCCCGGCCCGGTTACGCTTGTTCTTCCAGACGGGCGTGTTTATTTTTTACCTCATCCATGTATTTGTGGTCCATATCGGGGCCTGGAAGCAGGCATTGCCCGATATGCTCGTCTTTCAACTGGCTCTGGTCGCCGAACTCATCCTTATTTCAGTTGGGTGGATCTACCGGCAGAAGACCGTCCGTAATGCGTACCGGGCCTTACAACAGGAGCAGGTCCGGCAATGCGAAGCCGTGTGGGAGGCGCAGCGACAGCAACAGGCGCAAGAAATCAAGACCTTGCGTCTGCAACAGGAACTCCAAACGCAGCGCGAACGCCTCGCCAGGGATCTGCACGATGGCATTGGCTCCCAGCTTACCCACATCAGTACCCGACTCGATTTAATGAGCGAGCAGCCCGGCAACCCCAGCCAACTGGCCGCACTGAGCGATTTTACGCGGGAAACCAGCCAAATGCTGCGAGAAACCATCTGGGTGCTGAATCAGGAGTCTTTGAGCCTTCATTCGTACGGACAGCGGTTGGGTGGATGGCTGGCCCGGATGGGGGACGGCTGTTCCGGGCCTCAGCTTCGATTGGAGTTGGCCGACGCGGACACGGTAGTGCTTCCGCCCCAGGTTGCCTCCGCCCTGTTTCGGATTACGCAGGAAGCGACTACTAATGCCCT
>DATHAW010000443.1:0-3694 GCA_035296465.1 Spirosoma sp. | reverse complement strand
GTAACCACACCTCACTTTTTCACTCCTGATCTATACTATTCTGGATTTGGAGTAGTATAGATCAGGAGCGGTTCCAGCGGTAAATATTTCGGTTGACTAACTAGTTTGTTTCACGGCATTTCGTTTCCTTATGGTGTAGTTTCAGCTGCATTCGTTTCCAAACACACCGACTACTTCAGTTCCAACACACAGTCTTCTACCGCTGAAAGGGTAGTTCTGGCGGATAGCTAGCGCATTCAGCCATAGGCCGATGTAAGGGCTAACTTAACTTGTTAGTAAACGAACGTTATGAAAATCGCTCTAGTGCAGGATGGATTAATGTGCCGGGCTGGCGGTGAACAGGTAGCCCTTTGCTTTCATAAGGCATTTCCCGACGCGCCCATTTATACCCTATGTTATCAACCTGACCTGACGTTTTCCGAATTTAAGGATTGCCAGATCTTTACTTCATGGTTGCAAGGAATTACCAAAAGTGACAAGGCGATGAAGTTGCTCTTCTTTCCCCTCGGCATTTGGGCCATGCAGGCGCAGGATCTGACTGCTTATGATGTGGTGTTGATGTCTTCTACACATTGCGCTAAATACGTTAAGATGCGCCCCGATAGCCTGGTCATTAATTACTGCCACACCCCTTTTCGTATAGCCTGGAACCCCATGTCGTATGCTCAATATGCGCAGGCAGGATCATTAAAACGTAAAGTAATTGATCAGGTGTTGCGCATCCTTCGTCGGATCGATTTTCGGGCCGGGCAAAGGCCTGACGTGTATCTGGCTAATACTGAAGAAACGGCGCAACGCGCTCGAGAGTCATATCAGTTGAGGAAGCCGGTTACTGTACTTTATCCACCCGTTAACAGCAAAAACTTTTACGTTAACGACAAGCCTAAAAACTACTTTTTGATTGTGTCGCGGCTGGAGTATTACAAAAAGGTGGATCTGGTGGTTGAAGCCTTTAATCAGCTGGGGTATCCGCTGGTAATTGTCGGAAAAGGAATTAACGAGGCCCAGATTAAAGCCAGGGCGAGGCACAACATTACCTTTATGAGTGGCTTGTCTGCTGAAGAGCTTGCTAAGGTATACGCGGGTTGCCGGGCGTTTATCTGCCCGCAACATGAAGACTATGGCATCGCCCCACTGGAAGCCAATGCGGCTGGCCGACCAGTAATCGCTTACGGGAAGGGGGGCGTACTGGCCACACAAATTCCCGTCGATCAGGACGCGTCTCAGGCTACAGCTTTATTTTTCGCTGATCAGACGGTGGCCAGCCTAACCGATGCGATAGACCGGTTTATTGGGTTGGAGCATGAGTTTGATGCTCACTTTATCAGACGCCATGCGGAGGAGTTCGATGAAGCGCTGTTCATTGAAAGAATTCAGCTCCTGGTACAGGAGAAGTACATGGCGTTTAAAAAACCGGCGATTGCATAAAGCATAGCCTTCTACCCGTATTCATGTTATCTACGAATAAAGTTTAACACAGCAAGAATTAGTGAGCCACTGACAGACAAGATGGTAACGCGTTCAAACGTACTCAGCCTGTTTTGTTCAAGTGGCTTGAAGGGGATAACAATCGCTGACCCTGGCTGAACCTTTGGATAGATTTTTAGCCACAGAAATCCTTTGGTACGGTCTTTACGACCATTGGGGTATACTATATACGAACGCCTGATGCGGGCATTCTCGGTATAGCCACCCGCCTGCGAGATGTAATTTTTAAGCGAAAGACCTGCTTCATAACTCACTGCTGATGGATTTAGCACCGCGCCCTGAATCTGCACAACGTCAGAACGGCGGGGGATATAAAGCGTATCCTTGTCTTGAAGTAGCAGATTGCCTTCGCTTTTAGGGTTTTCAACGACAACCTCAATATTAGTTCCAATAATCTGACTGTTTCTCAATAGCTGCGCGCCCAATAGATAGGCATCTGGTTTGAGCCCGCCTGCCCGTAGAATCAGATCACTGATCCGTTCGGTTCGGTTTAGGATAGCATACGTACCGGCGTGTATCACTTCACCCCTCACAACGATATGCTGCTGGCCACCGTAATAAGGCTGGTTACGTACATAAACGATGTCAAAAGGTTGCAGAACAAAGCGGGCGTCGGCGGCTGTAAGCCGAAGTGATCGGTCGAGCGAGAAACGGTAAATCTGCGTGTCGTTCTGCTCAGTGGTTGAATCGCTGCGAACACGACGCGCAATTTCAACCCGGTTAGCCGTTGCGCCTTCCTGGAAGCCGCCAGATAGGGTGATCAGGTCTGAAACAGTCATGTTGTCGGCAAAATTGAACGTATCCGGCTTATTTACGGCCCCTTCGATAGAAACGAAGTAGGGCTCATGCAGGTTGCGAATCGACTGAATCACCACACTATCCTGGCGCTGCAAAGGAATATCGGCCACTTCATTAGCTAGCAGTTTAGCCACATCGAAGCTAACATTCTCCAAGTCAGTGTTTGCTTTCTCCCGAAAGATATTGGCCCGGTTGGTAAACGCGTCTTTGCGCAGGCCATCGGCCCGCCGGATAAGCTCGCCCACGGTGGTCAGTCCATTGCCAAGAGCATAATCACCGGGACGCATCACGGCCCCCGTAATTTGAACCCGGTTTTCGTAACGGTCCAGAATACGGCCAATCGTGAACCGGTCGCCACGTTGAGGGATGAACCCAGTAAACTCTACAGGGGTAAGTGTAAGTACCTTTCGTTCACGGGCGGTATTGCGACGAACAGAAACAGAGGCAGTATATGCCTCCTCATTAAAGCCACCGGCAAAGGCCAGCAACTGCTGAAAGGTTTCGCCCGGTAATAGTTCAAAGAGATAGGGGCGGCGTACCTCCCCGCGCACATCGACCCGGGTTTGGTATTCGGCTACCCGGATCACGTCCTGATCCTGCAGGCGGATGTTATCCCGCTGGTCAGCGCGGAGCAGAAAGTCATACAGGTCAATCGTGCGTACAACACGATTTCCCCGTATCACCTGGATACGACGGAATGAGCCAGTTTCTGGGTTGGGGCCGCCGGCCAGATACAGAGCGTTGAAGGCAGACCCCAGCGAGGAGATAGTGTAGGTTCCGGGGCGCACTACCTCACCCACCAGCGTGACACGGATGCTGCGGATCTTGCCCACCGAGGCAGTAGCATAGGTGCCACTTCCCGCCACACCAAGGCCCTGAAAGCCACCCTCCCTTAGGCGGGCAATGATGCGCTTTTCGGCCTGTTCAACAGTAAGTCCACTAACAACGACCGGCGCTAGGTTAGGTACTTTAACTGTTCCCTCGGGTGTTACGCGTAGTCTGAAGTTATCGGCTGAAGCCCCATATATATCGAGCAAAATCTCGTCGTCAGGGCCAACCACGTAATTACGCGGTGTAGCAATGCGAATATCTGGTTCAAAGGAAAGGCTGGCATTTTGAAAGAGTGAAGCTCCAAAAACACGACTACGCAGACTGACCGAGTCGATCCTTGTTGACCCAAGTGAGTCTATCCGGCGGCGTGACAGGCCGTTTGGTGCCGAACGTATAATGCTAGTATCAACGGAATTACTGCCCTGATAGGTACGTGGAGTCTGCCTTCTGATTTGAGCGATGCGGCGCCTCATTTTGGCAATATCGTCAAGGGTATAACCCTGTGACATGGCTGCCTGTTCGATCTGTAATTCATTTAAGCCACTCGCCTGGGCCCGTTGATAAAACTCCTGGACCT
>DATHAW010000442.1:0-9174 GCA_035296465.1 Spirosoma sp. | reverse complement strand
AAGATCATGACAGCCATAAACGCTAGTACTGTAAAGCCTGTAAGCGTAGCTGCGATCCAACCGTATATCGAAACTAAATATGAGCATGGGTATTAATAACAAGGACACCCAAAAACGACTAAACCAGCTTAGTAAATTCAGCTTAGCCACAAGTTGCTACGCACACTGCTCAAAAATAGCCAACCGTTAGGTTTTCACGTTGAAAGCCTGAAATTTGCCGGTCTGTTGCTAATTCTTATGCCCACTTTTCTCAAAAATTATGCTGCCCTAACGCTGATGCTACTTGCCTTTCGCCCTGCATCGGCGCAGAAAGAAGTGCTGTATTCCCAGTATCTGGTTAACTCACTGAGCATCAACCCAGCAACGGCGGGTAGCCGAGAGTCGTTTCATCTGACGGCATTTTTCCGGCGTAAGTGGATCAGTTTACCAAACGCCCCGGTAACCCAGAGCGTTTCGGTCGATGGAGCCGTGGCCAACGGGCGAGTGGGTCTGGGGTTCCAGGCGCTGAACGACCGGATGGGCTTGTTTGGGGCTACGGGCATATCTGGCAGCGTAGCCTATCGCTTCAACCTGCCGGCCCTGGCCAAACTGTCTATTGGGGTGCAGGGTGGCTTTAACGTACTGCCCCTGTTCGATTTTGCCACGGCTACGGCCCTGAACCGGGCTATTCCAAGCTTTGGACTGGGTATCTACTACCAGTCTGACCGCTTTTTCGGGGGTATTTCGACGCCTGAACTAACCGGGCAGACGCTGGACCTGACAGGCCGGTTCGTGTACCGAAGTGCCCGCCCGGTAATGCTACAGGCCGGTACGTTGGTTGAGGTGGACGATAACGTCGTGCTGATTCCATCGGTCCTGATCTCAAAAATTGCCGGGCGGCCCCTGGGTGTCGACCTGAACGCGCGGCTGTGGTTTTACGAGCAGTTCGGGTTCGGCTTATCGTACCGACAAAACAGTCCTGGCCTCGTTCAGACGAACTACGTGCAGGCACTGGCTGAGTACCAGCTAACTAAGGCGATTCGGCTGGGGTATCTGTTTAATTCGAAAACACCCGAAAGTCCCAATGCTGCCCTGTATTTTCAGCAGAGTGTTCACGAGGTGATGTTCCGTTTTTCGCCCAACGTGCTGAAGTTCACCTATTGAGCCGAAGAGCAGGCGCAGCACGTTAGCCATTTATCGGTTTTCTGGGTAACTTGGTCGCGCAGAAACGTAATCCTATGCCCGCTTGAAGCCCCACGACGAGATTTCGAAGGACGATATGTTTCGCTATCTGACGGCCAACAGTCGTATGTCCAACCCGCAAACCATTCAAAACCTGTACATTCCCAGTGACCTCGACCGGGAGTTTCCGCTGGCTCCGCACTTTGTCCAGACATTCGGCAATTACCCCAACTATCTGCATTTCAGCGAGGATTTCAAACTTTCTGCTCGGGACCTGCTCGATAGCCGTGGCTTTCAGGTTATCAACCAGTCGACCCGCGTAACTGACGAGGGCTGGCATATCATCGAACGAATTTATCAGCATGAGGAGGGCGTAATGCTCAAAGCCGAATTTATGGGCGAACGCTTCTTCCGGCTCTACGGCTACTACCGCGACGAACCCACGGTAAAGGCGCTGCTCGACGGTTTGCAGGCCCACAACTACGTTCACGAAGATAACCAGACCCATATATACCTTATTCAGAGTGGCCTGGGCGGGCTTCACACCGAGCGGGTTGACATCCTGCCGCCCGACATTGACCTCGATCTGCATTATAATGAGGATTTTCCGCCCGTACATGAGCGCCTGACTACGCTGCTGGCGCAGCCTAAAAGTAAGGGGCTAATTCTGCTTCACGGCGAGCCGGGAACTGGCAAAACAACCTACATTAAGCACCTAAGCTCATTGGTCAAAAAGGACATGCTGATTCTGCCGCCCTACATGACCAACTACCTTACTTCGCCTGAGATTATTCCATTTCTGCTCGATAACAAAGACTCGGTCCTCATCATTGAAGACGCCGAGCGGATTCTGCAATCGCGCGAAGCCGGTGGCGACACCAACAGTGTATCGAATATTCTGAACCTGACCGATGGGCTGCTGGCCGACTGTATGCACATCCAGGTCATTGCCACGTTCAATGCCAGCAAGCACCTGTTAGACAAGGCCCTGCTTCGGAAGGGGCGCTTAATGGTCGATTATGCGTTCGGCAAGTTAGCCACGTCAAAAGCCAATCACCTGCTGATGCACCTCGGCATAGAACACCATACCGATGAGCCAATGACCCTTGCCGACATCTTCAATATGGAAGCGCAAACGGTTTCGGGTGATCGGCTGGAGGTAAAAATGGGGTTCTAAGGTACGTGGTCTCTAAACGCCAGCATCATGGACATAATCGCCCTGGATGAGTATATTTGGCGATTGGTAACGGGCAGGGCGCAGTTAATTACAGTCGGAATCTAGACCAGACTGCTTTAGCGAACTGGCCTGGGTCGGAAAGTAACAGTCCTTAATGCCTCCCCGCACTAGTGCCCAGTTGACTACACCCATGCCGGAAATCTATTAATGTCATTTTCTTCAACTATGAATACCGATACATCGTCTGATCAGTTTACGTTTGGCATGATTGGCCTTGGCACCATGGGCCGCAATCTCTTACTTAACATGGCCGACCATGGGTTTGCCGTGGCGGGTTACGATAAAAATCCGGCTCAGTCGGTGCTGCTCGAAGCAGAAGTGGCCGGCATTCCGGGTGCGGGTACCCGCGTGAAAGGATTCGTCGAAATAGAATCGTTTGTAAAGAGCCTAAAAAGCCCACGCGCTATAATGATGCTGGTGCCGGCCGGACCAATTGTCGATAGTGTTATTGCCGAACTGCTGCCACTGATCGACCAGGGTGATATTATTATCGATGGAGGAAACTCACATTTTACCGATACTACCCGACGGGATGTCGATCTAAAGGCTCGGGGGTATCACTTTTTTGGAATGGGTATATCGGGTGGTGAGGAAGGAGCCCGCAAGGGACCCAGCATGATGCCCGGTGGCGACAAAGCCGCTTATCAGTTTGTGAAGCCTATTCTGGACGCGGTGGCGGCCCAGGTGCAGGGGGAGCCATGCGTAACCTACATTGGTCCGGGAGCCGCCGGGCATTTTGTCAAGATGGTTCACAACGGGATCGAGTATGCCATCATGCAACTCCTTGCCGAAACCTACGAAGTTCTCCGTAAGGGACTTAAGTTGGATAATGACGCCATTCAGGCTGTTTTTAACGACTGGAATGAGGGAAGGCTACAGTCGTTTCTGGTAGAAGTGACGAAAGATATTCTTGCCTATCGGGAGCCGGGTGCAACGCAGATCCTGCTCGACAGCATCAAGGACGAAGCGCGGTCCAAAGGAACTGGCAAATGGACATCGCAGGTAGCCATGGATCTGGTAACCCCCGTTCCGTCCATCGACAGTTCGGTTGCCATGCGCGACCTGTCTAAATATAAAGCCTTGCGCGTCAAAGCTGCGTCGATATATGGTCATGAACAGCCGGCAATGGCCGTGGATGCTAAAGCCTTTGTGGCCAGTCTGGAGCAGGCATTTTACTTCTCCATGATCACCACCTATGCCCAGGGCATGCACTTGCTGGCGTCGGCCTCTGTGCAGTTCGGCTATCAACTCAATCTGGCCGACATCACCCGGATCTGGCGGGGAGGTTGCATCATCCGGGCCACCTTCCTCGAAACCATGTTGAGTGCGTACCAAGCCGACCCGGCTCTTGAACACCTGCTGGTGGCCCCGGCGGTGCAGGCAATCATTCGCGAGACACTGCCTGGTGCACGTAGTGTTGTCGCAGCGGCCGTCGGTAATGGCATAGCTGTGCCCGTGTATGCGGCATGCGTAAGTTATTTCGACGCGTTCCGCAGCGCAAACATGCCCTCGAACCTGATTCAGGCGCAACGCGACTATTTCGGAGCGCATACCTTCGAACGTATTGGACAGGAGGGTGTCTTCCATGCACAGTGGCAGGGCACGGCCTCGGTTGAGCCGTAGACAACCGGTTGATGTAAACCGCCAACCTGGCTGCCAGTATGGATAGCGCAGCGCTTCCCAAACTTGAGTTGCATCGGCACCTGGGCTTCTCACTGAGCTAGGATGTGTCAGGGCCACTGGTCCCTCGGTGACCCGACGACTGGATGCGGGCGTACCATCTACGTTCCTTATCATACCACCGCCCACCATGAGCGCGTATCGGGAGATGGCTATTTCTATAGACAGGGCAAACGCATTCAGGACGTAGTGGCTCTGATCCAATAATAATCGATGCTTATGCCGGTTGGGTCAGGATTGGCTATTAGGTTGTTGCTGCATTCATAATCCGTTCTTCGGTAGCATCAGCGCGGCTGAACTCACCAGATATTGCTCCGTTACGTACCACTAGTATCCGGTCAGAAAGCAGAAGGAGCTCAGGTAGTTCGCTCGAAATGAGCAGAATACCTTTTCCCTGTTTGGCCAACTGGCGCAGTAAGTCATAAATCTCGGCCTTCGATCCAACATCGATGCCATGCGTTGGCTCATCGACAATCAGGATGTCTGGGTCGGCCAATAGCCAGCGGGCCACCATAGTTTTCTGCTGATTTCCCCCACTCAGGTTATTTATCCGTTGCTGCACCGACGGCGTCTTTATATTAAGCTGCTGCCGATACTGCTCAGCCAGTGTTGCAACCTGCTGCGGACTATACCAGGGCCCAGTGGCCGGAGGTTTCACGGCTACTATATTCTGCGCTACAGTTTGATCTGGAAATAAACCCAGGGTTTTGCGTTCTTCGGGAACATAGCCAATACCCAACCTGACGGCATCGGCCGGGTGCCGAATTGTAACGGACTTGCCTCTCAAATCAACGTGGCCACTCGTGCGCGGGTCTATGCCGAAAATAGCCCGGGCAATCTCCGTTCGGCCCGCTCCAACCAATCCTGCCAGGCCCAAAATTTCGCCACGATGCAACTGAAAGCTAACATCCCGAAAGCGACGGCCCGTCAACTCCCTGACCGCCAATAGCACCTCATCCGTAGCCTGCGATTCTGTTTCGACTCGTGCTAAATCACGGCCTACCATCAGCCGGATAAGCCCGTCCGGTGTCAGTTTGTTGATGGGCAGCGTACCCTGGTGCCGACCGTCTTTTAGTACCGATACGCGGTCGGCAAGGTCGAAAATCTCGGTCAATCGGTGCGAGATAAACACAATGGCCTTGCCTTGCGCCCGCAATTGCCGCAGCAAGGCAAATAGTGTTTGGGTTTCGCGTTCGGTTAGCGAGGCCGTGGGCTCGTCGAGCAACAGGGTGGTTGGATTCTGCGACAAGGCTTTCGCGATCTCGACCATCTGTTTCTGAGCCGGCGACAGATCACCAACTTTGTTATCGGGCCGTAGGTCAGTCAGGTTAAGTTGCTGTAATAACGTTTGTGTAGTAGCGAATAAGGACTGGTAGCCAATCAGCCCGAAGCGGTTGCGGGGCTGACGATTCGCAAAAATGTTTTCGGCTACCGACAAACTATCGACCAGACTAAGTTGCTGATAAACGATAGCGATACCCAGACGGGTGGCATGGGCTGGCCCTTCGATGCGCATGGTTGCGCCATTGATCAGGATTTGACCGGCGCTGGGCTGCAGGTTGCCGGTTAAAATATTAAGCAATGTGCTTTTGCCGGCGCCATTTTCGCCACAGATCGCGTGAATCTCACCCGGCTCTACTTTAAACGATACGTCATCGAGGGCCTTTACGCCGGGGAAGGCTTTGCTGATGGTGCGAAGTTCGAGCATACAGGCAGGGTGAAGAAGAATACTTATAGAGGATCTGGTGCTGAACTTGTAGGCTACTTCTTATAAGCTGATTACCTCATTTTTGCGGGCCGACTCATACGCAGCATAGACTAAACGAATGGTCTCAAAGTTATCCATGCCCGTTGTTTCTGCCCCGCCATATCCCTGCAAATCAGTCAGCAGGTTGCGATTGCAATCAACAATGGAAGCATGAACTACAGCGTAGGCCGGGTCGGCCCAGGCATAAACCGGCGGAGTGGCCGTTTGTGAATGCGTGTTCCGTTCGCCATCATTAGTACGCGTTGTTGTGCGAATCTCAAAATCACGAGTCAGGGCTACCGATCCGGCTGTACCTTCGACCGTAACAAGCGTCTGCGGAAAGACTTCATACTCCAGAATAGACGCATATGACATCGTTACGTTGCATACCAGACCACTCCGCATCGTCATTAAGACATTCGCTACGTCTTCGCCCTTAATATGGGGATTGACGCGCATTGTCTGGCAGTAAAACGAGGCTGCCTCACCAAACAAAAAGCGGCATACGTCCAGCACGTGCGAGCCAATGTCAGTGAGAATAAACTGCTCCAGTTGGGCCAGGAAAGGTTGATTAACAAATACTGGAAACGCCGAGCAGAAAGAAACCGTTGCGTTGAAGGGTTCGCCAATTACGCCCGAATCCAGCACGGATTTAAGCTGACGGATTGGCGTTTGCCAGCGGAAGTTTTCGTGAATGTACAGGCGAACCCCGTGTTGTTGGCAGATTTCGACCATTTGCCGGGCCGCTTCGAAACTTGGCCCCATCGGTTTCTGGCAGATTACGTCTATTTTTCGCTCGGCTGCTTTGGTGGTGAAGTAAGCGTGGGTGTCGAAATCGGTGATGATGTCGACAAAATTAAGTTCGTGTGCGTGGTTATCAAATAAGTCGTCGACGTTATCGTAGACGTGAGCAACGTTGAACCGCCGGGCAAATTCGTCGGCTCGGACGCGGGTACGGTTGTAGAGAGCAACCAGCTCAATGTGCTCCAGTTCAAACCAGCCTGACAATTGATAATTAGCCCAGAACCCGGTTCCAATCACCGCGAATTTTAATTTTTTCATGAAATTATCTGATTCGTTAAAAATCAGCGTACCTTCGCTATAACAGTACTGTACTCTACTGTATCTACAGGGCTTAGCAAATGTATAAATTTTCCTAGCTATTTTATTTATTTTTCTGAGCGGTACATCAGTTCGTTATGCACGACACAGCTATTGACCCGGCTATTGATCAACCCAAATATCAGCAACTCATTGAGGCCGTGCTGACGGGCATCGAGCAGGGTACGCTGGTGATGGGACAGCAACTGCCGTCGATCAGTGAGCTGTCTGGTCAGCATGGCGTAGCGAAGGTGACCGTGACAAAGGCTTACGAAGCGCTCAGACAACGGGGCATCGTGCTGTCGCGCCAGGGAAAAGGCTTCTACGTAGCGTCGACCGATGTTCGTACCCCGCTCAACGTACTGGTGCTGTTCGATACGTTGAATGCATACAAAGAAACGCTCTACGAGGCACTGAAGGCTGCGTTACCGCCCGATACTACGTTGAACGTATTCTTTCATCATTACAACCGGACCTTGTTCGAGAGTCTGATCCGCAACAATCTTGGTCGCTACAACGCCTACGTTGTGATGCCGCACTTTGACGAGGATGTATCGGAGATTGTTAGCCTGATTCCGGCCGAAAAACTCCTGCTCATCGATCAAACCATAGCGACGTTGCCGGGCGATTATTCCGCTGTCTATCAGGATTTCGAGCACGATATATACACGGCATTAATGGTGGCTTCAGACCGGCTCCGGCAGTACCGTAAATTGACGCTGATACTATCAAAAGATCATTTTCAATACGTACCAGCCACCACACTAGCCGGATTTGCCCGATTCTGTCAGGATAGTAGGCTGGAGTGCCGGGTGGTAGATAATTACGATGATAAGCTCGTTCAGCCGGAGGAAGCATTTCTGCTTTTTGCTGAGCGGGACCTCATCGCTTTCATTAAACAGGTGAACAAGTCAGGCTTGACACTAGGGAAGGACGTAGGGCTGATTTCATACGACGACACGCCGGTGAAGGAGATTCTAGCGGGTGGTATCACAGTAATAAGTACCGATTTTGCCCGGATGGGCCAGATGGCTGGTCAACTGCTGAGTAGTCGCACACGGGCGAAACGGGCGAATCCGGGGGGCTTGATACTACGTCAGTCTGTATAGCGATGTTGTTAGGAATCAGTAGCTATACCTATGGCTGGGCAGTGGGCGTCACTGGCGACCGACCCGAAATTCAGCTCGATGAACAGGGTTTGCTTGACCGGGCAAAGGCGTTCTCTGTGAAGGTGGTGCAAATTGGCGACAACTGGCCCCTGCACGAACTGCCTTACGAGCGTATGGAAGTGCTGCAGCAACGGGTTGACAGTGCAAATATTAAACTGGAAATAGGGGCCCGTGGGTTAACCGATGCGCGGTTACAGACCTATATTGATTTGGCTGATAGCCTGAACAGTCGGTTACTTCGGTTTGTAATCGATGAACCGGGTTATGAACCCGCCATAAACGACGTAGTTGCTTTGTTAAGCAATATCGTGCCTGTACTCGAACGAACTAACGTAACGCTGGGGCTGGAGAATCATGACCGATTACTGGCCCGCGAATTTGCCTATATTATTGAGCGCGTAGGCAGCCGCAACGTAGGAATTTGTCTGGATTCGGTTAATTCGATGGGGGCGGGTGAGGGACTGGCAGAGGTGGTGAAAACACTGGCTCCATACACGGTTAATCTGCATCTGAAAGATTTTGGCATCCGGCGCTTGCCTCACTTTATGGGCTTTCAGATCGACGGTCGGCCCGCTGGGAGGGGTATGCTAAACGTGCCGTGGCTGGTTGAGCAGGTAAGTCAGGACGGGCAGTGCCAGACGGCCATACTGGAGCAATGGGTCGTACCCGAAAATGACCGGGCCGCCACTATTGCTAAAGAAGCGAACTGGGCGATAGAAAGCATGCATTACTTACAACAAACAGGTCTTTTCAGGAACGTATAACGATACAACACATGACCAAAATTGCTTTAGTGGGCGCGGGTGGTAAAATGGGTCGCCGCCTGACAGACAATTTTCTCAAACGTCCTGAATACGACGTATCCTACCTGGAAGTCGCTGCGGTCGGAATTGACAATCTCCGACAGCGGGGCGTGTCTGTCAGTGAGCCGGATTTAGCTGTGTCAGAGGCCGATGTGGTGATTCTGGCTCTGCCCGACGTAGCCATTGGTAGATTGTCCGCCACGATTATTCCCGAGATGAAAACCGGGGCGTTGGTGCTGACTCTCGATCCGGCGGCTCCGCTCGATGGGGTAATAA
>DATHAW010000441.1:0-8202 GCA_035296465.1 Spirosoma sp. | reverse complement strand
GTGGCCTATTTTTACCTGGAAGAAAAAATCGTTTTTTTAGTTACCAAAGACGGGCTGAACCTACCCGTTGACTATAGTTTAGATAAGCTGACACAACTGCTCAACCCCCGGCAGTTTTTCCGCATAAGCCGCCAGTTTCTTGTTTCGCTGCCCGCCATTCAGACCATTCACACTTACTCGGCCGGCAAACTCAAACTCGATCTGACCCCGAAATCCCGGCAGGAAGTCTTTGTTAGTGGCGACCGCATGACCGAGTTTAAAGAGTGGCTGGGGAAGTAACTTATACCTAAGCCTGCGCCTGATGCTGCCATGGCGCGGCTCCGGCACGTAGTCGAAACGGGATATACATTATGGGTCTGTCGTTGGGTGATATGGGCGCGTTTTAAACCGTTTTCCGAAACCCGAAGTTATTTGCGGCCGCTGTGGCGATGGCGATACGGTCCGGTATGACAAACGGGTCAAAAAGATGCCGTTTCGAGTTTTTCATGACCATCCCGACCAGGTCGTGTCCGTTACCAATTTGCGGGCGATGGTCCGGTGGCTAAAGCAAGTGAAAGCAAACGTTTGGTATACGGGTACCCTGGCGTAAACCACAAAAGTTGGGATAGGGCCTTTGCGGAGGCAGACCTTATCCGCTGGCTTTTTCGAACCAAACGAAAGCGGAATGGGGTATGAGTTCGGCCGGTAACCGTACCTTTGCGGTAGCGCCGGTTAGCCAGTCGGCGCTACGCCCAATAACGAGCCAATGGAGAATACCGATAAACCGAAACGGCAGCGTGGTCAGCGCATGTCCACCAAGCATACGGTTACCGAACCCGGCGAACTGATGGCATTTTTAATCGCTCAGTTGCCCGGCAAGAACCGAAACAACATCAAGTCGCTGCTCAGTAACAAACAGATACTGGTCGATGGCCGGGTCTATACGCAGTTCAATCATCCGCTGCAGCCCGGCCAGACCGTAACTGTAGCGGCTAACCGCGCGCCCGAAACCAGCCAGTACCGGGGCCTGACTCTTTTGTATGACGACCAGTTTTTGATCGTTATTAACAAGCAGGCGGGGCTGCTCTCGATGGCCTCCAACAAAGAGCGCGACCGCACGGCCTATGGTATTCTGAGCGAGTATGTCAAAAAGGAAAACCCTAAGAATAAGGTTTTTATTATTCACCGGCTCGACCGCGAGACCTCCGGTGTGATGATGTTTGCCCGGAGTGAGAAGGTACAGCGGCTCATGCAGGAAGCGTGGAACGATACGACCAAAGAACGCACCTACGTAGCGCTGGTAGAGGGCGTGCCAGAGCCACCAACGGGTACCATTTCGTCGTATCTGCACGAGAGCAAAGCGCTGATCGTATATTCGAGTCAGAACCCCGAAAGCGGGCGGCTTTCGGTTACAAACTATACCGTCGTAAAAGCCAGCAGCGACTACGCCCTGCTCGAACTGGAACTGGAGACGGGGCGCAAAAACCAGATTCGGGTACACATGCAGGACATTGGCCACCCCATCGTAGGCGATTCCAAATACGGGGCAACTACCAATCCAATAGGGCGCTTAGGCCTGCATGCCGAACAGCTTGCCTTTGAGCATCCCATTACGGGCGAGCGAATGCAGTTCGACGCTCCTGTGCCCAAATCGTTTCTGGCGATGGTAAAAGAGCGCCGGCAAGAGTAAATTTTGTGTCTGAGATTATGACGGCAAACTGGTTATGACAAGCGTCTGCATACGGGTAACCAGTCGCCTATCGGTCCCCAAGTTGCCTGTTATCTTGGGCTATTCTGCGGGTTCCTGAACCGGCCAGCAAACAGTGAAGGTAGCCCCTTCGCCAGGTCGACCGTCGGCCCTGATAACGCCCCCATGACTCTCCATAATGCGCTCGCAGATGGACAGACCGATGCCGGTGCCATCGTACTTACTATGGCCGTGCAACCGCTGAAAGAGCTTAAAAATCTTTTCGTTGTAGGCTGGATCAAAGCCGATGCCGTTATCGGCAACTAGTAGTTTGTGGTATGTTCCCACGGGAGACAGCCGCGTACCGGCTAATGGCTGACCATCCATTTTCTCGTAGATTAGGTGAACAACGGCAGGTCTATCCGGATGGGCATATTTAAGGGCATTGCCGATCAGGTTATGCAGCAACTGCCGAAACATAAAATCGATGACGGGTACAGTCGGTAAGGCAGTGGCGTAGATGGTAGCCCTGGTGCTGACAATAGTATCGTGCAGTTCGGTTTTAATCTGGTCGAGCAGAGAGCTTAAATCAACAGGCTGATAGGGATGATCGCCCGTTTCCATTTGCGAATAGGCAATCAGGTCTTTAATCAACCGCTGCATTCGTTCGGCTGCGGCTATTGAGCGCCGAAAGTAGTCCTGAGCCGGTGCCGACATAGTAATTGACTCGTGCTCCAGAATCAGACTATTGAAGGTTTGAATTTTGCGCAGTGGCTCCTGCAGATCATGGCTCGCTACGTAGGAAAACGCCCGCAGTTCAGCATTGCGCTTTTCAAGTTCACTGTTCTTTTCTTCCAATTCATGATTCAGCCTCGCTAAACGCTGTTCCAGCTGCTTATGTCTGGTCACGTTCATGTCGATCCCAAACACACCGGCGGGTTCACCCCGTTCGTTGCGGATGATTCGCCCAATGGTATGGATAAAAATCTCCTCACCCTGCTTGTCGAACCGTCGGTATTCCATTTCTACATCTTCACCCTGCAGTGCACGTCCAATGGCTCCCTGAAGAATGGGCAGGTCGTCTAAATGCGTTGACTGCGCCACGGTGTCTAAGTCAACGTCGATCTCACCGGGTTCATAGCCCCAGAATGCGTACATTTCGGGACTCCACTGGATCTTCGTATCGCCAAAATACCACTCCCAACTGGCCATGCCAGCCATGCGCTGTGCCTGGCTGAGTTGAGCTTCGCGCAACAGCAGCTGTTCCCGGATGGTCCGCTCCTGATCTGTAGCGGGTGGCGTTGACAATGAGAACTGACTACTTGCCAAGGGGTGGGTTAAACTGTGATTCGATTGGCTAATACTAGGTTGAGTACTCATAAAAACAGACTACGTACGAGCCAGATGAACGGGAACAGAAACGGCCGCTAACCAAATTAGCCGACGTCTCTAACGTAGTGAACATATTTTAAACGATTGTGGGCAGCTATGTGTCCTCATTTTCGTAATAATGCCCTGACAAGGGTCTATGGAACCACTACAAGTGCTAACGTATTAGCCTAAACGACAACTGGTCTGGGGCCTATTTGACCCCAGACGAGCCTCAGCGAATAGCTTGAAACTTGCTCGTTCGAAACTCGTCAGTAATTCCTTATGACTGAATCCGGCAGCGACCGAATGTCCAGACCGGTCGCATTAAGCAAGTTGGCGCGGTTGTTTTGTCCATCGGCGTAGGCCGGGTTCACCAACATCGACTGGTTATAATAATACGAAGCAAGCTCCAGTTTCTGCCGGTTGTTCTCGGCAAACCCTTCGCCCTGATAAATAACACCGAGGTTGTTGTAGGCAGGGGCGTAGGCCGATGCAGCCCGAATGGTTTGCTTGTAGTAATACTTGGCGGAGTCTACGTTGGGCGTAATTTTTTGAAATACGTAGGCCATCGAGAAATACGCTTCGCCGAAGCTAGGGTAGATTCGGGTTGACTCCTGCAGGTGATCGAGTGCCCAGCGGCCGTGTTTATTGGCGCGCGCCACACTGCTGTCAATGAGCACCTGGGCTTTCTTCAACTGCTCGGGCGATGCTTTAGGCTTGATGGCATTGAAAGCGGCCGCGACCGAATCGGCCCTGGCCCGGTCTATCAGACCTTTCGCAATCCACTCGTTGGCTACGTGCCGTTGCACCTGGCAGCTATTAGAGGCATAAGGCAGCGCCGAGTTAAAGAGGACGAAGTTGTCTTTCCAGTCGCGGTTACGCTCCACGGTTTTGAACGAATACAATCCACTCACTACGGCCATCAGTCCCAACAGGGGTGCGTATCGAGCCAGCAGGGGTTTAGGAGCAAGGCCATTGGCCTCCATCGACGCCTGCGAACGGATCAGGATTTTCTGCAAGCCCCAGATCAGAACAAAGGCAAACCCCATAACGGCGGCATAAGTAAACCGCTCAGCCAGAATACCGCCCCGCAGCCAGATAAAGCCCAGACCCGGCAGCATCGTAACAAAAAACCAGAACAGCCCAAAACCCCATAGTGTCCGCTTCATGAACCCTTTCCACGTCAGCCACAGCATAGCCACCATACCCAAAAAGCCCGTCCACGTGAGCAAATCGCCTTTTCCGCCCGACGGAATGACGTTGTATGAATAGTCGTATACCAGCGGGTGCGGCCACACAAGCAGCCGGACGTAGTAGGCAAAGAATTTGAACATCGTGGATTTCTGCGTCTGCTCAATGGCATAGGGGTAGTTAGCCCAGTCTATTGGCGGGCTACCGTTGAGTGTGCCGATCATCAGCTTTTTCTGGTAAAAAAACAGGGCTGCCACGATTAGAAAGGGCCACAGGCTCAGAAGCGATCGCCAGACGTTTTGCCGGGCAAACCAGTACTGCATAGCCGGAATCAAGGCCAGACTCACAATGGACGACTCTTTGGACAGGAACGCCAGGTAGAGCGACACACAGGCAAATGCTGTCCAGCCCCAGTCCTTTGTTTCCAGATACCACCAGTAACAGAGCAGCATCAGACTAATAAATAAGAAACTCAGTATCTCATCGCGGCCTTTGATGTTGGCTACGATTTCGGTGTGCAGCGGGTGCGCCATAAATACCAGCCCGATCAGGAAAGCCGGAATGGATTGGCCAGGCAGCCATTTCTGCAGCAGCACCCCAATCGCCAGACCCGTCAGGCCATACAACCCGGCGTTGATCAGGTGGCTGATGTGGGGGCTGTCTTTAAAAAACTCCTGTTCGAGCGCGAACGTAATGAGCGATAGGGGCCGGTAGTAGCCGAGCGAAATATTACTGAAATGCCAGAACTCCGTTCGGAGCAAATCGGGAATACCGGCCAGGCCTTTTTTAACGAACAAGTTCTGCCCAATGGCCGCAATGTCGTCAAGCGCATACTCATTCCCTATTGTGTTGACGTACAGCAGAAAACCCACCAGCGCCAGCACCAGCGGGGGCCACCACAGCACGGGGCGCACCTCGATGGACTGCTCAGCAACCACCGGGCGAACGGGTGAACGTAGCGGGGCGTCGGCAGACCGGGGCGAAACAGACGCCGGGCGGACAGAGGCAGTGGGGGGAGTTTGGGCAGGCCTGGAGTTATCCGGAAGAGCAGGCCGATCAGGAATCGGGCTGGCAGGTCGTTTTTTTTTTGCCATAATAATCAGAAAACTTAGGCAGTTTGAGCCAATTTTGCGGCTACGCAGGTTCTTATTCGACCAGGCAACCCCGTTAGGTTTTATTCGTTGTAAAGTTCACTAAGAATGTCAGTAAAATCAATTCTCATGATGCATCGACTCAAATCCATCACCTGCCTCCTTGGCCTTACCCTGTGGCTGGGTAGTTGCAAAACCATAGCACCGCCCAGGGTGACAGGGACAACACCACTCTCTCGTACCGATAACCTGGCCCTGGGGAATCCAAGCCGGGCTGCTACCACCGACCCCAACAACTACCTCATCACCCGGCCCCAGTATGTGCTGTCTTACAGCCGCGACCGGGGTATTGCCAACTGGGTTAGCTGGCACCTTGGCCCGGCATCAAAAGGCAGCGCCCCGCGCACCGACGCGTTCCGGCCCGACCCGTCCCTGCCGGCAGGCTGGTATGCGGTCCGGCCATCCGACTACACCAACACGGGCTTCGACCGGGGGCACCTGTGCCCGTCCGACGACCGCGACGCCACGCCCGAAGACAATGCAGCAACGTTTCTTATGACCAACATTGTGCCTCAGGCACCCCGCCACAACCGCGAAGTATGGCGAACCCTGGAAGAGTACGAACGAAGATTGATGGATGCGGGGAACGATGTGTACATAATAGCGGGCACGTCGGGTACGGGGGGCACCGGACAAAACGGCTTTGCAACAACCCTGGCGGGCGGTAAAGTAACCGTACCAGCCAACCTCTGGAAAATTTTAGTGATTGTGCCGACGGGTACCGCTACGTCGTTTGAGATTACCACGGCCACCCGCGTCATTGCGGTGACTATTCCCAATAACCAATCAGCGGCCGATAAACCCTGGCGGGCCTACGTCACCAGCATTGACGCCCTGGAAACCCTGACTGGCTACGACTTTCTGTCGAACGTACCGACCGACGTGCAACGCATCATTGAAGCCCGGTTTGACGGAGGAGACAGTTGAGCGGGTAGCGCATCTGGCCAATCCCCACACCCGTAAATCCTTATACCGCTACTTCCAGATTACCGGACCGCACGGGTACACGCTCCGTCCGTCGACGTAGTACAGCAATGGCTTCGTCGGTGTCGGCAAAAGCGCCGTTTATATTGACCATATGTATGGTATTGCTTTCATTGTCTTCGAGGTTATTTCCGAGATGGTGTATGCCAATGTGATGACTGTAATACGTTTCAGGCGTATGGCCAAAAAACGGAGTCAGTACCCACGGCAGGTAGTAATTCATCCAGGTATAATCGGGCTTGAAAAACGGCCGGTGGCTCGTGCAGTAAAGCATCAGACCAAATGGGCCTTTGAACACAAATGTGCTGACGAAAATACGTAGGGCTGTACGCTCCACCACAGCCAGCCCGCTATGAAAGGCATGAATAACAGCACACTCAGCGGAATCAGAACCAGACTAATGCGGATGGCGAGAAAGACAAAGGGTAAATCGCGCTCGTCTTTGATATATCGGAGAAAATACCTGTCAAAACGGCTATAGGAGCGGACGGTAAAAACAGGATTGTGAATGGTACGTACCCAAAGACTTCATGCAGCAATACTGTGGTTAAACATTTTATGTGTTTTATGCCTTCATCTTTCAGTAAATACCTTTCTTTCGCTGCGCTTAAGCACCAGAAAAACTTGAGTTACCGGCAGATCAATATCCCCTAAAATGGCCTGGACCGTGTCAACTAGTCAGAAAAACACAATCAGAAAGGCCCAACTCCTTCGGTGAGCGTACTAAACAGGATCTAATGGGACTGATTATAGTCGGGCCAGGATACAGAATAATCCACGACTTCAGCAAAGCCACCTGGCAGTCTTTTTCCCACATAAACATCTGACAGCGTAACGCAGCTGTGCATGGCTTGAAATGACAGGGACATCGGTCAGGTAGTCATACGTTGCAGAAGATCCTGCGTGGCTACCAATTGGCACCTAATGAGATTTACGGCTTATAACGATCTTCATCAGGTCTGCCAATCCGATGCCCAGCAGGGTTCCGACAGTGTCAGCCAGGGCATCGTAGAGGTCGTAAGAGCGGTTGATGGGCATGACACCCTGCCAGACTTCGATCAGGAAACCATAGATAGCTCCGCTCAGCAGCACGATTATTACACGGTAGCCCAACCAACGCCATAGGAAGCCGAAAATGAGGAAAATACCGATGTGTATCAGTTTATCTCTATTGGAAACTTCATAAGGCAGTCCATCGCCCGGCATCGAACAGCCAATAAATATGGCCACCGTCCAGCTAATGGCTGCGTAATAAAGCAGTTTGGTCTGATTTATTCGGGAGAGGTTCAACGCTTGAGCTGATTGACGGTTAGAAGCAAAAAAAAGATGATAAGGCTGCTTAGGTACACAACGTTGCGGGAGTCGATCAGCCCCCGACCCAGGGCGCGGTACTGCTCGTCCAGCGCAAAATAAGACAGGTAATAGGCCAGACCGCCGGGTGCCAGCAGACCCGCCAGCGCACTCAGCCCAACGTACAGCAGGAAGCCAAAAAACACGCCCAGCACAAACGCCACTACCTGGTTATCGTTGAGCGACGACGCCCAAACCCCAATGGCGACCAAAACGCCCGCCAGCAGGACCAGTCCGATGTATGACCCGAATACACCCGCCGAGTCAATATTGCCCACGGGGGAGCCAAGCTGGTAGAGGGTTACGTAGTACAGCAGGGTTGGCAGGAGGGTTAGCACCACCAGCAGCCAGCTCGCTCCGAACTTTCCTGCCACAACGCCCCAGCGGCTGACGGGCTTGGTCAGCAGCCATTCGAGCGTACCGGCCCGAACTTCGTCGGCGATGGAACGCATCGTAATAGCCGGCACCATAAACAACATGACATAGGGC
>DATHAW010000440.1:0-10163 GCA_035296465.1 Spirosoma sp. | reverse complement strand
CGATCTGTGCGTGTTTGCCTCCCACAACCTGCTGAAAGACCCGCCATTTTCGCGGCTCGACTTCATTAGCTGCCGGAACCTGCTCATCTATCTGGACGCTGAGCTGCAGCGTAAAGCGATGGCTACGTTTCACTACGCACTCAATCCCAATGGGCATTTGCTGCTGGGCAAGTCAGAAACGGTTGGCACGACGTCGCCTTATTTCATGGCCGTCGAGTCAATCCATAAATTATACGCCCGCAAATACGACCAGTCAGCCGGTGCGGGCCGGGGTCAGGCCTTGTTTGATATGAGAGTTCGGCCCTCTGGACGGCAGGAGGGCCCCCAACAGGCCTACGCAGATTCGACCGGAGCCGACGACCAGGCCGGGCTGGATAAGACCAGCCATAATGGACCCGGTATACCCGAAACGCAGCCCACTGCCGGAAGATCGGGGCTACGACAAAGAAAACCAGACCGGGCGGCCAATGATCTGGACCGAATGGTCGACAACCTGCTGAGTCACTACGTACCAGCCAGTGTAATTGTGAACCAGGACCTGGACATTCTGCAGTTTCGCGGCTCAACGGGACTTTTTCTTGAACCCGCACCGGGCCGGGCCAGCCTGAACCTGCTTAAAATGGCCCGGCTGTCCTTGAGGTTTGAACTCCGTAACATAACACAGAAAGCGAGCCAATCGGGGCAACCGGCACGCCGGAGCGGACTCGAGGTGAGGGTGAACGAAAAAGTCCATTACGTTGCCATTGAAGCAGTCCCGTTCAGCACCGAGGCCGATGAGCGCCTGTTTCTGATTGTGTTTGAGGAAGTGCGGGCCATTGTTACCGCCGAATTTGATGCGACTGACGTCCGCAGTCAGCGTATTAAAGAACTGGAAGAGGAACTGGCAACGCTGCGCGATGACATGCACTCGGTGATTGAAGAGCAGGAAGCTGCCCACGAAGAACTGCAATCGGCAAACGAAGAGATTATCAGTTCGAACGAAGAGTTGCAGAGTATTAACGAAGAACTCGAAACGGGTAAAGAAGAAATTGAATCCACCAACGAAGAACTCCTGACCATAAATCAGGAACTTCAGGTACGTAACGACCAGTTGGCGCATGCCCAGGCCTATACCGAAGCCGTCCTTAGCAGCATCCGCGAGGCCACCCTCGTGCTGACGCCCGACCTACGCATAAAGAGTGCTAATTCGGCATTCTACACCCTGTTTGGGCTTGGCGAGGGCGAAGTAGAAGGCTGTCTGATTTACGACCTGTCCAATCGCCAGTGGGACATTCCCCAACTACGTTCCCTGCTGACGGACGTAACCACGCGCCATGTGCAGGTGCACGGATTTGAACTAACGTATCAATTTGCCGGTCTGGGCGAAAAAGTCCTGTCGCTCAATGCCAGCCGGGTTGTGCGCCAGCACGAAGCTATTCTGCTAACTATTGACGACATTACGGAACAACGGCGGTCACAGCGCTTTCTGGAAGAACGCGAAGCGTGGTTTCACCAGATTGCCGACAACGCTCCCACGCTTATCTGGGTGGTTGGCCCGGATGGCCAGTATACGTTTCTTAACAACGTGTGGCTTAACTACACGGGCGCTTCGCTCGCCTACGTAGTGGTCAATGGCTGGGGGAAGACAATGCACCCCGATGACCGGGAACGATACGAAAAAACGTATCAGAGCCATTTCAGAGAGCGGAAGCCTTTTCAGGCCGAGTATCGCCTGCGCCAACACGATGGTAATTACCACTGGATGCTCGAAAACGCCCAGCCGATTTTTACGCCCGAAAAAGAGTTTGCCGGTTTCATTGGCACGGCCGCCAACATGCAGGCTCATAAAGAACTAAACGTTGAACTGGATCGGCTCGTGGCCGAACGAACGCAGGAACTGACCGATGCCAATACCCGGCTTGCACAAACTGCTGACCGGCTGCAAAGCCTGTTGAACGGCGTTCCCGCGTCTATTACGCTGATGGAGGCTGTTCTGCCGGCCCCCGTGGATACGGCCCCCGTGGATACGGCCAGTGGCGACCCCATCGACTTTGTGACTTCTGCTTTCAACCGGCAGGCGCAGGAGCTCCTGAAGGAAACCCCGGAATCAATGCAAATGAAGTCGCTGCTGCAAATGAACCCTGAATTTCAGAAAAATGGCCTCTTCGATACCTACGTTGCTGTTTATAAAACCGGCCAGTCGGCCTATCGGGAAGTTGGTTTTGAGGTAGGCAACGAGTCCCATTGTTTTGCTGTATATATTACACGGCAGGTGGATCGGCAGGGCGTGGTCGTTACGGCCCTCGACATCACCGACCGCAAAGAGGCCCAGGAACAGGTTCGGAAAACGGCCGAAGCCCTCCAGGCCGTACTCGACAACTCACCAGCTTCTATTGCGCTGCTGAAAGCCATTCGTCTGCCGGCCGGTAATATCTTCGATTTTGAGTTAATGGTTGCTAACCAGCGCTTTGCTCAGTTGCTGAATCAGCCCATAGACCAACTCTTCTCGTTACACGTAGGGCGGTTTGCCCCGGCGCTCTGGGGCGAAACTACCTTGAAAAACCTGGTCCACGTGGTCGAAACCGGCGAATCGTTCTATATCGAGCAGCCCCATCCCGAAAAGGGCTGGCTGGCTCTGTCGGTTACCAAACAGGACAATGGCGTTGTCATAACAGGGCTGGACATCACCGCCCTGAAGCAGATGCAGCAGCAACGCGAAGACCTGCTCTCTCAGGTCAGGCAATCGGGCGAGACTGTGGGGCAGTTAGCCGTTTTGCAGCAGCAGGTGCGGTTGCGGGGCGAGTTGCTGCGCGCATCGTCGCACGACCTGCGGGGTAGTCTGGGGGTTATTCAGGGCGCAGCCGACCTGCTGATCTTTGCCGACACCGATGAGGATCGCCTGCAGATGCTGGACATGATCCAGCGAAACGTACGCGAAACAACCCGGCTCATTACCGAACTGATGGATTTTTCACGTCTGGAAGCGGGCAAACAGCAGGTAGTGCTGGCACCCTTCGATGCGGCCGGGTTACTGGGCCAACTGGGCGAAAACATCAGACCGCTGGTTGAAGGAAAAGGGTTGGCCTTCCACCTGTCGGGTAAGAAAGCCTTACCCGTTGTAGGCGATGCAGTCAATATACTCCGGATTGCGCAGAACATTGTCCTGAATGCGCTCAAGTACACCGATCAGGGCAGTATAACCCTACACTGGGGTGTCGATAGTCCGGATGAATGGTCATTTTACGTGGAAGATACCGGGCCAGGAATGGACCCGGCTCAGGCCAGTCAGCTCTCACAAATGGAGAGGCCCAGTCCGGTACCCACCTCGCTGGCAGATGAACCCGTGCTGGGACCAGCCCCCGGCGAAGGCATCGGACTATTGATTGTCCGGCAGTTGTGCGACTTGCTGAAGGGTCGTTTACTGGTTGAAAGCCAACCCGGCCAGGGGTCGGTTTTCCGGATATGGCTGCCCCGGCACTATTGATTTCTCAGAGAAGGGATTGCGCTGTTTAGGCTTTTAGGTCCCCGCTGACCCCCCATTACTGCCCCCTCAGCCGTTGGATTGGGGCAGGTCGGGAGTGAAACCAATGGGGTCATGCGCGGCCTGAAAACGCTGGACAAGCTAAAGCAGGACCGGCATGAAAACGGGCTCCAACCACCAGCTCCACCCTTGCAACCAGTCCCGGTGGTGATGGTAACCAGTTCATTATCTGCAGGGGAAATTCGGATATGTTACGAGGCCGGGGCCAACTTCTGCCTGGCCAGGCCGGTTGGGCTGGAAACAATGCGGCAACATCCGGCGTTAAATTGTCCGTACTGGATGGACACCACCCGGCCAGTCATGGCCTGATGTTAAACAATCGGACGTTCGTTGTTATACAGGTTTGCTCGGCACAACTCATCACGCCCACGACCTGTCCATGAATGAAACCAACCCTGTTACGTGCAGTTTATCAGCCAAATTCTCGAACACCCGTCCCTAATCGCCTACTTTTCGGGTGCCAGTAACTACACATGGCTCCAGTTCCGAAACGGGGAACGAAGGCTGCTATCCAAGTCGCTGACTTATTTTGAAGAGCAGTTACCCGCTTTTGTCCGGATCCATAAAACGGCACTCGTTAACCCGACGTGCGTCGTTGGTATGGAGGCTCCTCCGCGGCCCAAAATGGCGGGCATGGTGCGGATGCACGATGGCACTGAGCTGCCGGTAAGCCGCCGGCGATGGGATGATGTGGCCCGGCTGTTACAGGCCCGTCTGGACGAATCGGAGGTTCAGGTGGATGAGCCGTCGGTCTCAGCAAAAAGGGCTGCAAACCCCAATTCAACCGCGTTGCCCCCGGTGGTGCTGGCCGTAATGACCGGCGACGCACTGCTGCTGGCCCGCGAATGCATTAACTCGTTAGGTCTTAACTGTCAGCTGCAGCACGTTGACTCGGGAGCCGCTCTGGCTAACTCCCTTCTGCTTGCGCCATCCGATCAGCGCCCTGCTCTGATCATACTGGATGCCCGAACGAATCGATCTGACCGAATGCTAACCTTACGGTCGCTCAAGAGCCATCATCAACTGCGGGCCATTCCGGTGGTCTGGCTGGCTGCACCGGGCGAAGATACCATGCAGGCCTATGTCTTAAACGCCAACTCGGTGGTGGTGATTTCCGATGGTCTCGTTTCGTTTACGCGGGTTATTGAGCAGCTTTGCCAGTATTGGCTCACCCTGGTACAGCTACCGCCGGAAGTAGTCGTTACCGCCGGGGTATAAAATACAGGCATACAGAGAAGAACGAACCGATCAGGCCGACTGGCTACGGATTGTCCGTGCCGGAACAGGGGTGATTAAACGCCCGTAGATGCACTAAAACATGGAAACGCTGGGTTTGGGCAACGTAACGGTTTCCCACCAATACGTACGTAGCGTCTGAAAATAGACTAGCCACTCATTGAACCCGGTTGGCTTTACCAAATAGGATGAGCAGCCCCGGTCGTAGGCTTCGGCAATGTCTTCCCGGCTATTTGAATGGCTGAGCAGTATGACCGGAATTTTGCTCAGTTGGGTTGGTTGCGCCTTAATCTGCTCCAATAGCCGCCAGCCGTTCTGCGATTCGGGCATGTACAGATCCAGGAGAATCAATTTAGGAAATTCCCACTCCTCCAACTGGCAGTGCTCCAGGTAGGCTAGGGCTTCCTCTTCGGTAGTAACCAGAATGGGCGTCACCTCCGGCAGACACTGCTTTAGCGCCTTACCGATAATGATGCCGTGGTCTGGGTTATCCTCAATAATGAGAAGTTTGGCATTTCTGAAGTTATTGCGGGTTGTCGAATCTTGAGGAGAAGCGTTCATTGGATGAGTAGGAGTAATTGTAATGTTATAACAAAATTATACCAGAACAGATTAAAAGCAACCTTTATATTTACCCACTAACAGCCTGTAATACATTACATAGCTATCACCAATTGATCAGACCATTGCCTCAATTGATACCTGAATTGGCTGCCTACCTATATACGTTTGGTGGTTAGTTAGTTGTATGACTTTTTATTGGTAGCCAGCCATTGCGGGCAGATAAGGGGTCTGCATAACTGCACTCATGAACGATTCAAGCCAAACCGTATCTTCAGCTCTTGTAAAAGCCCTGGTTAAAGAGCAGCCCCTACAAGCACGGGCCATGAGTGGCATTGCGCCACCCGCAGCGTCGGATAGAGTCGTTGATCTAATCTGTTTCTCCCACCTTCGGTGGAATTTTGTGTACCAGCGACCACAGCACCTGCTGAGCCGGGCTGCCCGTCAGTGGCGGGTATGGTACATTGAGGAGCCTATCTGGGGCGATGCGGAAATACCAAGTCTGTCGATCCAGCGGGTATCGTACCAGTTAACCGTCGTGGTGCCCCGCCTGCCCCATGGCACCAGTCCCGAGCAGGCTATTGAGTTTCAACGGGCCCTGATTGACCAACTCCTGGACGAACAGCATATCCAGCGTTACGCTTTGTGGTACTACACGCCAATGGCCCTGTCTTTCAGCGACCACCTGCAGCCCCAACTGACCGTGTATGACTGCATGGACGAACTGTCGGCTTTTCTGGGGGCGCCCAATTCCCTGATTGAGCAGGAACGGCAACTAATGAATCGGGCCGATGTTGTGTTCACGGGCGGATACAGCCTGTATGAAGCCAAACAAAAACGCCATCCGCAGGTCTACGCGTTCCCAAGCTGTATCGATTACAATCATTTTGTCAAGGCTCGTAAGGTGCTCCCGACCGGAACGGACCTGCATTCGGACGCGCTGGCCGATCCGGCCGATCAGGTAGCTATCGCCGGCCCGCGTATCGGTTACAGTGGCGTGATTGACGAGCGGCTGAACCTGTCACTGATTGCTGACCTGGCCGCCCAACGTCCTGACTGGCAGTTTATTTTTCTGGGACCAGTGGTTAAGATCAATCCCCACGACCTGCCGAAGGGGCCAAACCTGCATTACCTGGGCATGAAGTCTTACCAGGAACTGCCGGCTTATTTCAGCCACTGGCAGGTGGCTATGATGCCTTTTGCCATCAACGAAGCTACACGCTACATCAGCCCTACTAAAACCCCTGAATACCTCGCGGCTGGTTTGCCCGTAGTGTCAACGCCTGTTCGAGACGTGCTCCGTACGTATGGCGGGTGGGAGCGGGTTATCATTTCCGACTCGGTATCCGCATTCCAGTCGGGCATTTCACTGGCGCTTTGCAATCCACAGAGCCTGGCTTCCGACCGCTCGCAACTCGACCATTTCCTGCGCGAACAATCGTGGGATAACACCTGGCAGCAGATGCAGCGTATCCTGATCGGTCAGTTTGCTGCTACCGTTTAGGGCGAGTTGCTCCAAGCCGGCAAAATTGTGTTATAATTACACCCGGTAATTTTCGGGCATCTTCCCTTTGGCCTTCAACTATACTCATTAATTCAGGAGGGGTTAGGCTATTAGGCCTAAGGGTAGAGAACGGGAAGCGGATTCTGTTCAACCCCTAGTCATACTACGTCTAAGCCGGTTAAGATGAGACTGGTCGTATCAAGTTTATGCGATCTCTTCAGGATAGAGAGAACCTGAATCCCTTGTATGCCTGATCGTTTGGCGAAACCTGGCTTAGTTGAAGATGACATAAAAAGCCCCGGTAGTCCAGTTACAAACTGGACTACCGGAGTACGTTTTTGATTAAAAAAAGATAGTATTATTATGACTGATCCGCCAGAAGTCTAACACGTAATTAGTTTCGAACTTCTGCCGTAGCCGCCTGCTTGTTTACTGATTGCCGGTCCGGCTTCCGCTTCCAGAGCCTGAACCACTTCCTGAACCTGAGCCACTCCGGCTTCCGCTCGAAGAACTACCACCAGTGCGTGAACTCTTGGTTTGGCTTCCCGAACGGGTGCCTGAGTTCATTGTTCTACCCGAACCCGATGTGCTGCCCGACTGGCTGCCTACACTGCCCGATGCTGCACCTGAGCCACTACCCGATGCGGTACCTGAACCGGACTGGCCACTTCCTGATCCGGAGCCTACTGTAGATCCGCTACGGCCTGATCCTGTAGAGCCAGAGCCCGAACCAGACGTCGATCCGCTACTGCGGCCCTGAGAGCTTGTAGATCCGGTACCAACCGTTGATCCGCTGTTGCGGCCCGATGTGCCGGACGTGCTGCTGCGGCCCGACCCCTGAGAGCCTACTGTACCACTATTCCGACCCGACGTGCTGCCGGTTGAACCTGATGCTGCACCTGAGCCACTACCTGATGCTGTACCTGAGCCTGACTGGCCACTTCCCGATCCGGTAGTGCCCTGTGAAGAGGAGCTTCCAGAGTTGCTGGATTGGGCCTGAGCGCCCACGGTAGCTATTCCTATCAGAAGCGCAACCGTCATGATTGTTGTTTTCATACGTTGTTTTTAGTTGAGAGTTGGTGTTGTTCAACATCCATTCTCTTAACCAGGTGTTGCTGCGACGCGGCCGCAATTAATCAGGGTAAGTGAGGCAACGGACTGGGTTTATGAAAACTTATACTCCAATTACTCCTAATCACTGCTAAGCGTATTTGGGTTTGCGCTGGGTCAGCAGACCCGCTCCGAGTTCGAGCAGACCAAAGGCGAGGTGAGGCCAGTAACGGCGCCTGGCAAAGCCAAACAGCCAGGGCGAAGCCGCCACCAGAACACCACTCACTGTATCAATGGTCAGGTGAGTAGCCATCGGAACCCGTTTCACCAGACCCGCTTCGTAATCGGTGAAGGCTGATACGCCTAACACCGCAGCGCCGGTGCCTACGGCCACCCAACGGGCTGTGCTATCGTCGGCAAAATCAAATAACCAGGGTGAGGCTGCAAAGAGGGCCCCGGTTGTGTAGTCCAGAATACCATGGACTTTGGTTGGTATTGGTTTCATATAAAATAATACTTTTGACTAAATCAGGCCTTACTTAAAAACGGAAGACCCTTGGCTGCACACCAAGGGTCTTCCGTTTTGTTACATCTGGGCAGCCTGCTGATTTACGCCACTTGTTGCAATTATTGTGAGCTTCTCGTCGGTTGCTTTTTCTTCCTCCAGCGTCTGCTCCAGCAGATCGGCTGCCTGGCTCTGTCCCGCCTGCCGGGCTAGTGTGCGGGCCGTGCCGTAAGAGGCAATTTCGTAGTGTTCCATTTTCTGGGCAGCCCCAATGATGGCGGCATCGGCCAGTTGACCCGGCTCAAGCTGATCAAGCAGATCCTGTGCTTCTTCAATGAGTCCCTGCATGGCCATGCAGGTTTCGCCTTCTACTTCGATACCCAGTTGCTGGGCAATTTGCTCCAGTCGCTTCACCTGCTGCTCAGTTTCGCGCTGGTGAACCTCAAAAGCCTGGCGAAGCTGTTGGTTCTGCACCATTTCCATCAGTTGCGGCATGGCCTCCAGTGCCTGCTGTTCGGCAGAGTACAGGTCCTGAATTGTGTGCGCCATAAATTCATCCATTGTTTCCATGTTGTGTTGGGATTAACGTTAGAGATATAATTGATTTAAACAGGTAATGCGAATTCAAGTACGGAAGCGTGGCTGGTTTGCCACCAGCCTAAACCCGGTGGCACCAACTCGGCTACCGGCCGGCCATTGGCCAGTTCCCGGACCATATCGGCCAGTTCCGTTGGTTGGGGTCGGCCACTGGTCACGTTGAACACACCGGGTTCGTGGCGGTCTTCCCGCCGGGTGAGCAGGCAATGCCAGTCGTAGAGTCCCAGTAGTGCCCAGACCGTCACGGCTCGCACGTCGGCCCCGGCTATCCGGGCGGCTTCGGCCTGCTGCCATACTTCGCCCAGCCACCGTTTCTGCTCATCGGGCCGGTCGCCAAGGTGCGCTTCCGTAATAACCAGGGGCAGACCATAGCGTTCCCAAGCCTGTTGCAACAGCGACCCTACGCCTAACCGCTGCTCTGGTGCAGCCCGTACAATCTCGGTATCGGTATAGTGCTGCTTTCCATTGGAGCTGTGCGTGCTGGGATCGTAGTTGGTAAAATTCTCATCTAGGTAGCGTTCGCTGGTAACGTAGTGATTAATGCCAATTATAGACGGGGGACAGGGGTGCTCTACAAAGAACCATAACTCATGTTCAGTGGCCCCGGCCATGCGCAGGTAATTCCAAAGGTCGTGGTTAGGCGTCACCCGTCCACAAAGCAAATCCCAGGTAAGCCAGCGCCGGGCGTTTTCAAAATCAGCCTGATACTGGAGGGCAGGCGTACAGTGTACCTGCCCCAGATCTTCGGTTTGAACAAGACGGGCCTTTGGTTGAACCGCCCGTATTTCGGCCATGGATAAGACGGTTGCCCGAACCTGCCGCAGCAGCAGACTGATAAACATCCGGTCTGACCGGCCATGGGGATACCAGAGACCGTAAAGTCCGGCAAAACGGGCGGTTGTGAGTGGTTCGTTGACGGGTGTGTAAGCCTGCACCCACGGATACCGTTCGGCTACGCGCCGGGCGTAGCGGGGCAGTTGCTGCTCAAAGGCCGGGCTATCGAACGTAGCATAGCGCGGTCCGCATCCATGGTGCACCAGACCCACAACGGGCCGGATACCCAGCCTGCGCAGTCGCCCCAGTCGTTCGTCGGGCCATCGCCAGTCCAGTACATCGGGGTGGTCAGGGGCAGTGCGTTCCCATAAGACGGGGTAACGTAAGGTGCGAATGCCCAAATCGGCCAGGCAGTC
>DATHAW010000439.1:0-6333 GCA_035296465.1 Spirosoma sp. | reverse complement strand
TTTTAGATAATACAAAATATAAGGTGTGTATTTTAGCTGAGTTCGCTTGTGAAATCGCTCATTTTCTTTCTGTTTTTCCTATCGGTCGGCTTTGGCAGCCTGTCACTTACCGGCTACATTGACGATACACCAAAAAAAACGCCCCCGGTTAGCGAACGTCTCCGATTGGTGCAGGACCTGAAAGCCCAGACGATCTCCGTGTTTCGGGGAGCGGGTAAAACGCCCATCTTGATTCAGACTGCAAAAGCTGACTTCCGGCCGTTTATTCACCCCATCCAGGCCCCCGACGGCAAGGGGGTGCTGACCGAATACAGCCCCGGCCACCACAAACACCAGACGGGCCTGTACTGGGGCTTTACCCGCGTGAACGGCCGTGACTATTTTCACCACCCGCAGGGGGACTACTGGCGTCGAAAATCCGCTAAAGTGCTCACCGCTACTGGTCCAACGGTGAAATGGGAGACTGTGTACGATCTGCTCGATTCGACCGGCACTGCCGTTCTGACCGAAACCCAAATCTGGTCGATGCGGTCGATGGCGGGCCAGTTCCGGCTCGATCTGGAGTGGCAGGGCGAAGCACAAACCGACGTCACGATTGGCAAATACGACTACGGCGGGTTGTTTCTGCGGATGCCGTGGCGCGAAGGCATCAAAGGCGAGGTAATCAACGCAGCCCGGCAGCGCAATGATAAGGCTGAAGGCCAACGCGCCATGTGGGTCGACGTGGGGATGCAGGTCGAAGGGCGGCAGGATTTAGCCCACATCGCTATTTTCGATCACCCAGAAAACAAAGGTTACCCCCAGACCTGGCGCGTAGACAGCCAGTTAGGGATTGGACCGGCGCGGGCCAGAACGGGTAACTGGACAATTAAAAAGGGCGATACGGAAGTCATTCGTCACCAGTTGGTGGTGTACACGGGTGTATTGAATGACGTGGAATTGACTAAAACGTGGGGTGATTTTAGTGGTAAAACTTCGATGTACTCCACCGCCGATTTATGGGCCATTGCCCAGCGCGAAGGGCGCGACGCTAAATTACTGACGCCTAACGAAGCCGTGAAAGCCATGACGGTGATGCCCGGTTTTCAGGTAAATACCTGGGCCTCGGAGCCGATGATGACCCAGCCGATGGCGTTTTGCTGGGACGATCGCGGGCGGCTGTGGGTCGCGGAAAACCTCGATTATGAGTCGCGGGGACACGGGTTCTCCAAAGCAGGCAATAGCCGAATCCTGATCCTGGAAGACACCGACCGCGACGGAAAAGCCGACAGCCGCAAGGTATTTGTCGACAGCATTCCGTTTCCGTCGGCCATTGCGGTGGGCTTCGACGGGTTGTTTCTAGGGGCCCCGCCCAACCTGCTTTTCGTACCCGACCGCAACCACGACGACCGGGCTGACGTGAAAGACATTGAGGTGCGGCTTACGGGCTGGGGCATCCGCGACCGCCACGAAACACTCAACAGTTTCCACTGGGGACCCGACGGCTGGCTGTATGGGTTGCAGGGATTCGCCACGCCGTCCATCGTCCGCAAGCCCGACGGGAAGGGTAAACTCTATAAAAAGAACGACCCGTTTCCCGAAGAAGAAGTTAGACGGGGTAAGGGTGTCGAGATCAACGGGGGCGTCTGGCGATATCACCCCACCAAAGATCGGTTTGAAGTCGTGGCGCACGGGTTCAGCAATCCGTGGGGCATCGACTACGACGCCAAGGGGCAGCTCTTGATGACTGCCTGCGTCATTCCGCACCTCTGGCACGTTGTCCCCGGCGGCATCTACCACCGGCAGGGCGGGCAGCATTTCAACCCATACGTCTACAGTGACATCAAAACCATTGCCGACCACAGCCATCGCTCGGCGCACGGGGGCGCACGGGTCTACCTGTCCGATGCGTTTCCAAAGGCCCATCAGGGGCGGATTTTCATGGCCAACATTCACGAGCACGCCGTTCTGTCGGATGTGCTGGAGCCGAAAGGGTCCGGGTTCGCGGGGCACCACGGCGACGAACTGCTGACGGCCAACAATGCGCAGTGGGTGGGTTTCAGCATGGAACTGGGGCCTGAAGGAGCTCTCTATGCGCTCGATTGGCACGATGCCGACATCTGCGGTAAGGAAGTCTTAAACGGTGAAACGGGCCGCATTTTTCGCATCATGCCCACTAAATCGCAAGCCAAAGACTTTCCGAATCGCTACGCCGATCTAAGCCAGCTCACCGACCGGCAACTGGTAGCCATGCACACCGTTCCTAGTGAGTGGCATACCCGTCGGGCACGACTCATCCTGCAACACCGGGCTTCTACTGGTAAATTAGCCCCTGACACTCACGCCCGGCTACGCACCCTGTTCGAGACTACCCGTGACGACGGACCACGTGACGACCGGTCCGCCGGTGCGGGACCGACAAATGCCGACTGGCGGCTGCGGGCGTTCTGGACCCTTCATGTCACGGGTGGTTTGTCAAGTCAACACCTACTAACGGCCTTAGCCGACCGCGACGCGTACGTACGAGCCTGGGCTATACAGCTTAGTTGCGAGGACAACGCGCCTTCAACGCAGATGCTGGCCAAGTTTAGCCAGCTGGCCCGCACCGATGCGTCGCCGGTAGTGCGGCTGTATTTGGCGTCGGCCCTGCAACGCATCCGGGAAGAGGATCGCTGGGTAATTGCGGAGGCACTGCTAACCCACGCCGAAGACGCCAATGACCATAATCTGCCCAAGATGATCTGGCTGGGGGTGGAGCCGCTCGTGGCCAAACAAACCGATCGGGCATTAGCGCTCGCAGGTCAGGCTAAAATTCCGATGGTGGCCCAGTTTATGGCCCGTCGGGCTGCTGATGCCAACGAATTTGGCAAGTTGGTTGCCTCCATCGGACAATTACCCCCATCACGGACAGCGATGCTGGAAGGGCTGCGCGACGGACTCGAAGGGCGGGCCAATGTGACGGCACCGGCCAACTGGAAAGCAGCTCAAACCAAGTTGAACCGATCTGATGCCACGACGGTTCGGCTGACCGGGCAGGTGGGTCAGCAGTTCGGCGACACCGAAACGATGGGCAAATCCATAGCCGCTGTCCGAGATAAAAAAATACCCGTCGAGACGCGTCGGCAGGCCTTACAGCTACTGGCGACCCGCCAACGACCCGAATTAGCCACTGAATTACCCGCCCTGTTAAAGGAACCCGGTCTGCGGGCCGACGCGATTCGGGCCGTTGCCAGTTATGATGAAGAGAGCCTGGGCAGATTGCTCTTATCAGCTTACCCAACCTTCAGCGCATCCGAGAAAGGGCAGGCAGTGCAAACATTAGCTTCCCGCCCGAAATACGGCTGGCTGCTAACCCAGGCCATCAAAGACAAAACCGTTCCCAAGCGTGACGTACCCAGTTACGCGGCCCGGCAGTTGCTGCGCGTGGTGGGGAGTGGTTTTGTGGAGGTGTGGGGAGCCATCGAACACAACGGCATGGATGAAAAAGCCTACGCTAAATATCAGCGTATGGCCAACGCCAAAGCCTTGAGTGAAGCCGATGCCGTGGCGGGTCGGAAGGTGTTCGGGCGTAGCTGCGGCCCCTGTCACAAGATGTACGGCGAGGGGGGTATCATAGGCCCCGAACTGACGGGCTCCAACCGGGCGAACCTGGATTACCTGCTGTTCAATATTCTTAACCCGAGCGGGGAAATTCAGGATGATTACAAGATGGTGGTTGTGACAACGCGGGACGGCCGCACCTACACAGGTAACGTGGCGTCCGAAAACGAGCGGCAGGTGCGGATGCGGGTAGTGGGTCAGGACGTTGTTATGCTTAACAAGTCCGACATTCAGTCGCGGGAGGTAACGCCAGTGTCGATGATGCCCACAGGTTTACTGGAAACACTGACGGATAAAGAAGTGGTGGATCTGATAGCGTTCATGCGAACGACAGAACCGGTGAAGACCGTCAAAACGGCGAAACTGTCTTCGGGCAGAAATGGTAAGTAGGCAATTCTGGTCATCGGCAGTTACGTATCAAAACCGTATGCTTCATGATTGAGCCGCGGTGGCTGGTACGCCGGAGCGGGACCACTGGGCAGATATTAAAATCAGCGGAAGACCACTGTGTCCCGGCGGGGAACCATACGGTAGCTTTATATTACACATTTCCGTACCGCACTTTCTTTTACGGATACCTTCGCATCGGCGCTCCAACGTAGCTTGGGCTTACGCGTACGTTGATGCATCTGATGAGGCCGGTCGGCCGGTGCGGTTAAATAATTCAACGAAGCATGGGGGAACTGTATTGTAACGTGAGTTATGGATAAAGGCTGGCTTAAGCCACTGTTAATGAGCGCATAGTAGGCAACAGATGCCGAGTTTTGTGGTGCCAACCAACAAACCTCATAACCCCTGCCCCTATGCACCGCCAAGATAAGGCTCTCAAACTCATTGAAGTATTTATTGTCTGTGATGATTTTTTCAACGCCCTGATCCACTGGCAAACCCAACAAGGTCAGCCGCTTACCTATCGATCCGGCCAACTCACCGACAGTGAGATGGTAGCCATTACCGTACGGGCGACCCTGCATTTTCTACCATTACTCAGGAGCCAAATGCTTGAGTACTACTACCGCAACTGCGTGGAAATGCAACTTGGCTCCTACTTCCCACAACTAATCACTTATGAGCGGTTTGTCGCACGAATGACTCGCCTGCTGCCTGGTTTGTTTATCCTACTTAAATGGCAATGTAGTCAGGCGAAACGGACGGGATTCTTTATAGCTGACAGCAAGCCCCTGGCAGTCTGTGATAACCACCATATCAAAAGCAACAAAGTGTTTGCCGGGCTGGCGGCCCGGGGCAAGTCGTCAATGACAGTCCGCCGTTGCGGGCTGGTTCTACGATTTAAAGGCCCATTTGGTCATTGATCAATACGGGGAGTTGGTCAATTTTGTCCTCACCTCGGGTAATGTAGCGCCTGATGCATTTAGTAAGAATCAAGATTCGTCCCGTCTTGAGGATTTTGTAACAAGATTACTGACATTGATAATCAAGCTACTTGGCAAACCGTATCCATCTTCCGCTGTACCCTTCCAGTGCAATTGGCTCGTTCAGGACTAAGGTTTGGCCTGAGATAGCATCAGTGGCCGATTTATAGTTATAGCTTTTTGGTTTGAGCGTCACAGACTTGGCGGGGCCGTCATTCAGCACAAAATAATGATCGGCATCCGGAGCAGCTAGACGGTAGACAATGGCACCGGGACAAGAAAAGGCCGCTTGGTTCGGTCCCAGGGCGTGGGTCAGCAGCAGGCTTTCGGCGGTCGTGTTCCCTGGCTTAAAACAATCGGATGAAGCTTCAAAACCCAGCAGGACGGCTGTCCCCTTCGCCAGAACATGTTCAGTAATGGCCGGTTTTCCGGTATTGTACTCTTTCACAACGCTGGCGGTTGTCGGGGTCATGTTCAGGATGAAACCATTGAGCGGATAATTTTCCAGACTAATCACACGATTGGTGCCGGCATATTGAAAATCATCCAGCGATACGCCAAAGAGTTGCTCGAAAGGTGACCCTTTCCCTGTATTGAGCACCCGGCTATACTCATCATAACCCGCTCCCGGCAGATCCATCACCAGCCTGCCTCCCCCCCGGACATAGTCCGTCAGCACAGGCATCATGTCGGTTCGCAGACACAGAAAGCCGGGCAGGTACAACACCCGATAACGCGGACCCAGCCCCTTTTTAAGATCTTCAGGCGTCACGTATTCAAAGGGCACGTTAGCGTTGGTGAGCGCACGGCCTGTTCCTACCCGCGCCCGCACTGGACGGTCCTTGTAGTGGTCGCGGCCGGGAATGCTCATCGTGGCCCAAAGCGCTTCGTTTTCCCAGTCGTACAGCACGCCCACAAGCGGCTCTTTGTGGGAATTCCAAAGCTCAAAGCGGAACTTTTGCATCGCCTGCCCCAGTTTGCCGATGGCGATTGCCCGCTCGGTGATCTGCCCGTTGCGGTCCAACAAACTGTATTCGCCACCTTCCTTTCCGGCCGAGCGGCCGTTCCAGCACCAGATGCCAAAGCCCCTGAAACCGGCGGCAAGCTGGGCCAGATATAACTGCATCAGTTCACCGGTTTCCACGTAATAGGCGTTTTTATCCGATGCACTCCGCTCGCCGTCAAGCTGCTGCGGACCGCCGGTACTTTCCCAGCCGCCGGTCCAGCCCCCTTTGAAGAGGTCGTTCATCAGGCTCGCCTGCTGGTAAAGCGAACGGGTCAGCTCATGGTTCACCTGCCCGAAATGCCACGAAAAGTGCATAGATGGGTAAAAGGAGCCGTAATTAGTCAGGACGTTGGCTATGCCCGCCATGTCGACGCC
>DATHAW010000438.1:0-8371 GCA_035296465.1 Spirosoma sp. | reverse complement strand
CACCCAGATAACTGTCATTTTTGGCACGCGGATTTGTGCCGGGCAGCAGTTGCGCCACCTCGCCATTGAACTGAATGGTCGATAGCTCCTTAGTCTGAACCAACGGCAGCGCATCCAGCAGGCGCGTCAGGCCGGGGGCGTCTTTGCGGATGTTGGCGTTTAGACCAAGAATGGTGTTGTTGACCGGTTCATTACCAATGGCTACGCGGGTCAGAAATCCGGCCGGGGTCTCTTTCATGTGCATGGCCGTCAGTCCGACGCTCACGTCGCGGCTGATGGCGTAGTCCAGCCGGGTGCCGATCAGCGACCGGATCTGGTTCTGAAACAAATCGGGCTGTTCGTAGCTGATCCTGATTTCACGGCCTGAGTTGGTCACGCTCTCATTAATGATGCGCAGACGGCCGGTCTGCGCTTCGAGCACGTAGTCTGAGCCGGGCGTGAGGGGTACGCCACCGGCGGTCACCGTTACGGACTGCTCATTGACGCCGAAGGGCAGTTGCACTTCGGCTCCGTTGCCCGACTGAAACGACCCTCTCAGGAAAAACTTGTTTTTATCGGCAATCTGCTGGGCGTCGGCCAGCGTGGTCCTGTACAGTTCATTAAATACGTACTTCGCCCGCAGGCTTTCCTCATCGGAGTCGAACTGCCGACTCAGGAAAGCCCCGAATGGCTCCAGAACCGGAAAAATAATCTTGCCGAAGCGACTATCGATGGTGATGTTTTCAACAAAATCGAAGTTGCCGTCGGGCTGGGCGTCCAACTGCTGGTTGAGCCGGTCCATGTTGAACACCTGCACCAGCGGTTTGTTCTGCAGCCGGCGACCCTCCTGTAGATTTGGGTTGTCGATACCCGTCAGGTCGTCTTTATACACGATCCGCAACTGGAAACCCTGCCGGGTGATCTGCGCCGTATTGAGGGAATAAATGTTTTTCATCATCAGGTCCCACATCGGCAACTGGAGGTTATTGCGCAGCGTGGCCGACTTCAGCAGCTTCAGCACCAAGACTTCGTCGGCCGCCCGCGCCTGGTAGTCTTCCGTCAGCTCACCCACTTTGTAGCGTCGGCCCTGGTACGTGTATTCGTACGCTACGGCCAGAATCTCGTCGTTACGTAGGGGCGTCACGAGCGAAATATAGCCCAGTTCCGGCTGGAGTTTAAACTCACGCTCCGTCAGGCGTTTGGCTCCGCGCAGCAGATCAAAATCAATCCCTTTGTTCAAACCGTAAGTTGTTGTCAGCACCTCCGACGTGCGGTCGACCTGCCGGAATGGATTCGCGGTGTTACTAATCAGCCTGTCAAACAACCCGTTGGCACGGTTGTCGGTAGGCGTCCGGTTGTTGCGCGAAAAGGGCTGTAGGTTAGGATTGGCCTGTGCGTACGGATTGCCTTCGCCCAGGTCCTGAAACCCGGCTAAGTTGCGCAGGGTCTCGGTAGTATTTGTGCGGTTAGTGACGTATACTTCGATGCGCGTTACGTTCACACCCGATGTTACCTGCGGAAGCGACTTAAGCGACGCTTCGTAATTAGTGCGGAAAAACTGCGACAGGAAAAAATGGCGGTTCTCGTCATACTGGTCGGCGCGGATTTCAAACGGTCGATTCGACGTGCCTCCCCGTAGCACAATCTCACTCTTGCGCGACCGCTGCTGCGACAACACGGCCGTGGCATTGAGTTTGCCGAAACGCAGCTGGGTTTTAATACCGAAGAGGTTCTGCACCCCCGGAATCAACTGACTGTTGACGGCCCAGTTGATATTGCCCACTTCCAGACCCTGCAAAATGCTTTCGTTCTGGGGTGTAAACCCCGGCAGTTGACCATTTGCACCGGGCTGGTTCGGCAGACCTGGCACATTGGGAGCAGTGGGCATACCCGGCAGCCCCTGACCTGTTCCCAGTCCGGGGAGTCCCCCACCGGGTTTATAGTTTACCTTCAGCGCATTTTCAAAGTTGAAACTGGCTTTCGTATCGAAATTAGCCAATACTCCCAGCCGTTCGCCAACCTTTCCGTTAAAGTTTATGCTGATCTGCTCATTGAACAGAAAATTTCCATTTCGGCGCTGCCGCACCGGAATAACCGGGTTGTCAATAAACTGGTAGAGATAGCCAAAGTCAAGCGTAACAAACCCGTTTGGTTTAAAATCGACGGTGCTGCCGCCAAACAGCCGGTCGACAATGGGCGGCAGATCGAGTTTAGGAATCAACCCGCGCCCGCTAACCGCACTTTGTCCATCGCGTCGGGCACCGTATTCACGCCACAGGTTCTGCTCGACGCGCTGGTTCTGAAGCTGATTATACGTTGAATAAGGAATGGATTCGGCCGGGCGATACGGCAATCCGAACTGAGAGGGCGGTAAGGCCAGACCCGAACCCGGAAGGCCCGGTGACGTAGCAGCTGGAGAGACTGGATCGGGAATAACAGGAGCTCCGGGTTGATTCGGCACATTGAGCTGGGGCATGCCCGCTGAAGATGCACCCGCCCGAACCCGTTCCGTAATGTTGATCTGGCCATCGGGCCCCAGGCCAAAGTCCGTAGAAACACCTTTAGGGTCGCGCAGCACAAACGGCGATTGCGAAGGACGCTCCGAAAAGCGGGTAGCGCGCCGGTCGGGCCAGTTGACGGTGGGCCGCCGGTTGGCCGACCGCACCGCCCGGATGCTGTCGGTGCGGTTTTGAACGGCCTGTTTTACGGAATCGGCCCGCATGGTAGCTCGTCGGCGCGACTCTGCCCTAGCCGAATCCGCTGTTATCTGCTGGCGCCGTCCCGCATTGCCGCGCCGGGTGGGTGCTTGTGTAGGTTGGTCCTGGCCAAAACTTGTACCCATTCCCACAAAGAGCCAGAATCCCAACACTACCCAGCCGCCATTCGAAACGAACAGGAGTCGACTAAAGTTGAGAAGGGTTTGGCTAATGAGAGGAGTGTGAACAAAGTAAGGGTTCACCATTGAGGGCCTATCGGATTCAAATATGGTAGCGTACGATACGCCTTTCTTTCAAACGGCCAAAATCAGGCCAATCGTCTACCGGGCACCGGATTATTTTACCGCAGCGCCCGCCGGATTACGTCTTCCACCGTCAACGTAGGATCGGCTTTGAGAGCATCGTCAACACTTTTCTCGGCCGTGGGTTTAGGAAAGCCCAAGGCCATCAACGCAGCCAGTGACTCCGACCGGACGGGGTCAGACTCCTGCTGACGGTAGGTAGGTCCACCAGACACCACCCCCGATTTTTTCATTTTGTCGCGCAGTTCGAGAATAATGCGCTGAGCCGTTTTGGCCCCAATTCCTTTGATGGCCTGCACCGCTCGCACGTTCTCACCCAGAATGGCCAGCCGCAAATCGCCCGGCTGCATAGCCGACAGCATGCCCAGCGCCGTGTTTGGACCCACACCCGACACGCCGATCAGGTCCAGAAACAGGGTCTTCTCATCGGCTACGGCAAAGCCGAAGAGTATCTGAGCATCTTCCCGAAACAGGTGGTGGGTAAACAACTTGACCCGCTCGCCCCCACCCGGTAGCGTTGCGTAGGTTTGAAGCGATATATGAACTGAGTAGCCGACCCCCTGCACATCAATGATGACGTACGTTGGCTCTTTATAAGCCAGCAACCCGTCTAAATAAGCAATCATTCAGTATTGAAAAAAGCGTGGTAGCCGCTTGTTAATGAGAGATAAAGATACAAATTTTTTGTGACTTCCAGGTTATGCGTTCAGCCCTGAAATGGATTCATTCCCAGGCTGGCGTTATAACCTGTGCATCGCCTTATCCCACGATCAACTTCTGCCCCGCCTTCAAGGCATTACCCCGGATGTTGTTCATTTTTTTCAGCCGGTCAATGGTCAGGCCATCATAGCGCCGGGCAATATTCCAGAGGGTATCGCCGTCCTGCACATGGTGGTAACGTGACTTGAACCGCTTGGTTTGCGCAATGACCCCGGCCTTCTTACGTACTTTCTCGCTTTCCTGCTCAGCCAATTGCTCAGTCCGGTTTTCGGCTATCTCCTTAAAAAAGACTAATTTATCACCCGGTTGAATGGTTGGGGAGCGCAACTGATTCCATTTTTTAAGGTCATCTAATTCAACACCGTACCGATCGGCAATATCACCCAGATTATCACCTTTTTTTACTACGTACGTTTGGTTGCGTGACGGTCCGCCGTTGCGGGCGACTACGGTCTCCGTCTCATCGTCGGATTCACCGGCCGATTCAGCCAAGGCCAGTTGAGTCGCTGATCTGGCCGACTTGTCGGTCTTTTTTCCCGATGCGGTTACAGCCTCACCCGCCGGATTGTCGCCTGCGGGTGTTTCCTCTAAGGTTATGCCGGCCAGCGGGTTGCTGCCTAAAGCCTCCCAGGACCGCATCGAATCGTCCCCGTAGCGAATGTCTTCGGCCTGAGCCAACAGCGTGTGGGCCATGGTAACGGGCAGCTGGCTGGCCGAATCCATGACGGCCCGGCGACGACTGGCAAAGTACGCATACTGCCGGCGTGGCACCCGTAGTGGATACCGCTTAGTATACTCCGGCAAAATACCGGTTGTGATAGCCGGATTCATCTTTTGCAGATCGGCCAGTGGCATGGTGCTGTGTTTGGCGAAGGTTTCGAGGTTGAAGTACCCCGTTACCTGAATGGTATCGTGCGGTATAGGATACTCATATTTCTCGGCGAAAATACCGTGGTCGTTGCCGTGGTGCATGAGGTAAGTAAAAGCCACGAACTGCGGCACGTAGCCGCGCGTCTCTTTCGGGAGCGCGTCATAAATGGTATAGAACGTATTGCCCCCGGACCGGCGCATAGCCCGTTTCACGGCTCCCGGTCCACAGTTATACCCGGCCAGGGCCAGTTCCCAATCGCCGAAGATGGCGTACAGATCGCGGAGGTACTTACACGCGGCTTCAGTGGCTTTGACGGGGTCCATGCGCTCGTCAATGTAATCGTCCTGATACAGTTGCAGGTCGCGGCCGGTGCCGGGCATAATCTGCCAGAGTCCACCTGCCCCGGCGTGAGAAATGGCCCGTGGTGTCAGATCCGACTCCACGATGGACAGAAATTTCAACTCGTCGGGCAACCCATACTGGGCCAGCATACGTTCGTAAAGTGGAAAAAACAAGGGCATCCGCTCCATTGCCAGCTTGGTGCGCGCCGGCCGGCGAAACGTAAAAAGGTCTATATAACCCTGTACGGCCTTGTGGTAATTCAGCGGAATTTCGTTCTGGAGTTTAGCCAGCCGCTGTCTGAGCAAACTATCTGGTACGGTCAGCACGGCCACAACCGTGTCTTTTTTAACAAGGGTGCTATCAGCAGATTGACTCAGCGTTCCGGCGCTGGCCATCGTCATCAGCCCCATCGAGGTCAGGCCCAGCACTGCACAAAACACGCTACGATTCAGGAACGTCATATAGGTTTAGGGTTACGTGTTACTGGTAGTCAATGATTAACGATGAATTTTGTTGTAAGGTATCAGACTGTATTCATCATGCTGTTGCCCAGTGCCAGCAATGATCCTTCCGAGAAGGGTGGGGCCATCAGTTGCAGGCCAATCGGAAGTCCGGCGGCATCGGTGCCGTTAGGAATCGAGATTGCCGGATACCCTACTACGTTAGCCAGCACGGTAAAAATATCGGCGAGGTACATTTGCAGGGGGTCCTCTCCCGAACGCCCGGCTGCCTTCTTACTCAGTTGGAAGGCCGTAGTTGGCGTAGTTGGCGACAGCAAAAAGTCATACTGCTCAAAAATCTGTTCAGTTTCCTCCCGAATCAGTCGCCTGACCTGCTGAGCCTTGGTGTAATAGGCATCGTAGTAGCTGGCACTCAATACAAACGTACCAAGCAGAATACGCCGACGCACCTCGGCACCAAATCCTTCCGTGCGGCTTTTTTTGTACAACGTCAGTAAGTCCGGCGCTGATACGTCGGCCGTTGACGTGTGCCGATGACCATAACGTACCCCGTCAAAACGCGACAGGTTTGAAGATGCTTCTGCCGTAGTCAGCACGTAATACGTTGGAAGCAGGTAGTTTAATAAGGAAAAATTCACCAATTCTACCGTGTGGCCCAGACTCCGCAGTTCGTTGATCCGGCGCTGGGTAGCTTCGCGAATACGCTCATCCACCCCCTCGCTCTCAACGCCGTCGCGCAAATAAGCAATGCGCAGGGGGCTGGGCTGCACCTTAGTGAAGCCCTCATTACGGTTGGTCCGTAGTGCCTGGGTGTAAGCCGACACGGGCCGGCTAGATACGGTGCTGTCGAACTCGTCGGGGCCGGCCATAATTTCGAGCAACAGGGCCACGTCATCGGTTGTATTGGCAATGGGGCCGATGCAGTCGAAAGAGGAGGCATACGCGATTAAACCCCAGCGGCTAATGCGTCCATACGTGGGCTTCAAACCCACAACGCCACAAAACGCAGCCGGCTGCCGGACCGACCCGCCCGTATCGGAACCAATGCTGGCCAAACAAAGACCCGCCTGCACCGCCACTGCCGAACCGCCACTCGATCCGCCCGGTACCCGGCTGGTATTGGCTGCGTTACGAACCGGACCAAAGGCTGAGTTCTCATTGGATGAACCCATGGCAAACTCATCGCAGTTTTGCCGCCCAATGATAATGGCGTCTTCGTCCAGAAGGCGCTGCACCGCCGTGGCCGTGAACTGGGCCGTGAAGTTGTCGAGAATCCGGCTACCCGCCCGAAGGCCGTGCCCGGCATAAGAGAGTACGTCCTTGATACCGATAACCATCCCGGCTAACCGGCCTGCCTCGCCGTTCGCCAGCTTTTTATCAATCTCATCAGCTCGAATCAGGCTCTCCTGGGCATATACGTCGGTGAACACGTTTAGCCGGCGGCTTTCCTCAATGCGGGCCAGATAGTGCGCCACCAGTTGGCGGCAGGTGATGGTGCCGCTTTTTAGGTCGGACTGAGCGGCGGAGAAGGTACGGTAAAGGGTCAAAACCAGCGGCAGTGGATTACAGAGTATACTATTTACGTTGGGGCCTAAGCACCGATTTAACCGCTAAAGTACTAAAACTGTATTACATACAGAAACAGACAATCGAGCAGCTCCAGGTTGGGGCTGCTCGATTGTCTGTTTCTAAACGCGTTCTTTTATTTCGTTGGATCTGATTCTTTTTCTTTCAGCCCATCTTCAATGTTTTCACGAACGTCTTTTGTGGCGTCCTTGAACTCACGAATGCCTTTGCCGAGTCCCCGTGCGAGTTCGGGAATTTTTTTCGCGCCGAACAGCAGGAGCAACGCTACGAAAATGAAAATCATTTCCTGAGTGCCCAAACCCATAATTCCTAAAACGTTTGTAATAATCATGATTCCCGGGATTTGAATGTATGCAAAATTAGAAAACTCCGTGGTACAATTGGCTAAAACCGGGCAAAACTTACCCGATCTTAATCGTTTGGTGGGGTTGCGGGCGCGATCGACGGGAGGCTTCCTCGCCGGATCTTGTCATGTTACTCTCCCACTGCCGAAACTTCTCGATGTCGTCGCTCATCCCGCTAAACAGCCACAGCATTAGCGCAATGTCATCGGTGAAGCCAACAATGGGCAAAAAATCGGGCAGAATATCGATGGGCGAAACGAAATAAATCAGAACAGCGATTACCCGGATCAGCGTTTTCCACGGCAACTGACGATACTCGCCCGATGCATAGGCTTTCAGCAACCGCGTAACAATGCCCAGCTGCTCGCGAAAAGCCGTTATGTTTTTACCCGACAGACCCCCGCTTTTATTGAGTGCTTCGCCAATAAGTTTAAACAGGCTTTTGCTGTTACGGGCGTACCGGACAGCCCCGATGTTGGCCCGTTTGAAAAAGAACGAGGTCAGAATGCGCGTTACCAGACTTCTATTTGCCATTTGTTTTCGTAAATTTTTAGCCGTTGGACGTCAGAAGACAAGCTTCGTTTAACCGACCGGCCTGTTCGTGGTTGACCGGCCTCAGCTATGTAACGTCTTATAACGGAATTTAAGCCACTGGTAGTGAATAAACTGAGCAACAGGTTTAGAAGTTTAATCGGACCCCTATTGGTTTGTGGCAACACGGGGCCTTACTTTTGCGGTCGCTTGTTAACCCTTTAATTCCGAATACCGTATGAAAGTTACTGTAGTAGGTGCCGGGGCCGTTGGGGCCACCTGCGCCGACAACATTGCCCGTCGGGAGCTTGCTCACGAAGTCGTGCTGTTAGACATCAAAGAGGGCATTAGTGAGGGTAAATCACTCGACATGCTCCAGGCATCGACACTGCTCGACTGCGACATTAATCTGACGGGGTCTACCAATAACTACGAAAAAACGGCCGGTTCGGATGTTGTGGTTGTCACATCGGGTCTGCCGCGCAAGCCCGGCATGACGCGCGAAGACCTGATCGGC
>DATHAW010000437.1:0-14359 GCA_035296465.1 Spirosoma sp. | reverse complement strand
CCGGGGGCAGAAATATGATAAAAATTATACGCCTGGGCTTGCATAACCCATGGAAATCCGTGCGGTGAGATGCTCTAACCAACTGAGCTACGATGTCAGTGAGCTTGATCTCAGAATCGAACTGAGTCGGGCCGTTTTGCAGACGGCTCCCACGCCACATAGGCTACCAAGCTGGGTATGATAACTTTAAGTATTCTTGCGTAAAACCAGCAGCCATTTAGGTGAAATCCGATGCACCAAAGCTGAAAGCCTACTCCGCAGCCTTTTTGCGTAGGAGAAAGTTTTTTTACCTTTTCTTTAAGATTTTTATAGTATGCCCGTCAATCGCAATGCCTTTATCCGCTACAAAACGCTGGATAGCTGCTTACGAAACCGCTACCGTAAGTGGAGACTGGAAGATCTGGTGGAAGCCTGCGGTCAGGCCGCAAAACCAGGGTAATACAAAATCATGGAGCTGTTACCAGTCGGAGCAACCATTGAAGAAAACAAGCAGTTTGCTGACCATCCTGATTGTCAGACAAGCTTGCCCATGACGATTGAGTTCTTCAATAGAATCGGGTATACACCGCCGTGGATTGGCTATTTTGCCAGGATCGATGATAAACTAGTAGGAGGTGCAGCTTTTAAAGGAGCCCCTAAAGAAGGTAAAGTAGAAATTGCTTATGGAACGTTTCCTGCCTATCAACAACAAGGTATCGGTAGCGAAATGTGCAGACAATTGGTATTGATTTCCTTACAAGCTGATCCTGCCATTAAGATTACAGCCCGAACATTGGAGCAAGAGAATTATTCAACGCGTATTTTAAGGAAGAATGGTTTTAACTGTGTTGGTACCATTTGGGATGAAGAAGATGGTACGGTCTTGGAATGGGAGTATCAAAGTACTCTTCCAAGCAATAGCTGAAAGTCAGTTTTTAGGGTTTGGGTTATCACATGGCTAGTGACTGTTGAAAAACTCTGGAAGGTGAACAGTAACCTCAATGAATGTACCTCATTCGGCTAAATACTGCCTGGAAAACAATGAGTTTAAGATAGAGATATAAACCAGTACTGACTTTTTCAATGGCCACATTTATTATAAAATGAGTCTGGGAAATGTACAAAATTTAGATTTCTTTAAATTTTGTACATTTCCCAGACTTTATTCTCGGCGACCCATTAGGTTCCCCCACCCTGGTTGACTGCTAGCAAGTTACCAATTCTTAGTTGCTTACCAGCTGCCAAACTTAAAGAGTGACCCGGCCGGATGAGGTTGGAAAGAGCAGTGAAAAGAGAACAAATGAACGTCCGATCCTCAATCTTTAAGCGGCCCAGTATTTGGGGGTACCTCAGTTCACTGGATTAAAATGGCTTAATTGAGTTGGCCGATTTACTCAGCAGCATCGTCATCCCCAGAGTTTTTGATCTGTAAGACGTTATGACCTATTTATCGTTTCCCCGACTTTTTGCTTGTCTGCTGCTCATCATGGGTGTATTGATGATGGGTAACCGTATCAAAATCAGGCCTCCTTCCGTCGTACCGCCCGACCAGGCGTTGGCCACGTTCCATCTAGCCGACGGTTTTCAAATTGAGTTGGTGGCCAGTGAGCCGCTCGTAGCCGATCCGGTAGCGATGGAAATTGATGAGGCAGGTCGGCTGTACGTGGTTGAGATGCACGGCTATCCGATGGACAAGAGCGGTACGGGCAAAATAAAGTTGCTGTCAGACAGCAACGGGGATGGACAGATGGACAAAAGCGAAATTTTTGCCGAAGGACTAATCTTACCCACCGGCATCATGCGCTGGAAGAACGGCGTGGTGGTAACGGACGCGCCTAACGTATTATACTTTGAAGATGCCGACGGTGATGGCAGGGCAGAAAAGCGCGATACGCTACTAACGGGTTTTGCCCTTTCCAATCCGCAGCACAACCTCAATAATCCAATCCTGGGCCTTGACAACTGGATTTATCTCGGCCACGAATCGGCCATAACGACCCTGACCTACAAGGCTGAATTTGGCGACCGGGGGGGCGATGTGCGGTATCCGAACCGGCAAAACAGCCCCCAACTCCCCGACAACGCACGGGGACGGAGCGTCCGGTTCCGGCCTGACCAAACGGGGCTGGAGATGCTGGCGGGTAAAACCCAGTATGGTCATTCCTTCGACCGATGGGGTCGCTATTTAGTAGTGAGCAATGCCAACCACGTGATGCACGAAGTGATTCCGGCCAGCTACACCAACCGGAACCTCAGTCTGCTCGTGGCAGATGCCGTACAGTCGATTTCCGACCATGGCAACGCTGCCGAGGTTTTTCCTATTACCCAAAACCCCCTGAACCAACTGCTGACCGACGTGGGCGTTTTCACATCCGCCTGCGCCATCACGGCTTACCAGGGTGGGTTGTTTCCGGCTCCTTTCGACAACGTTACCTTCGTAGCTGAACCCGTCAGCAACCTCATTCATGCCGATGTGCTGAACAGTAAAGGAGCCAGTTTCACGGCCAGCCGTTTGTATGCCAATAAGGAATTCCTGGCCTCTACCGATGCCTGGTTTCGGCCCGTCAATATGTACACCGGCCCCGACGGTGCCCTATATGTAGTGGATTATTATCGCCAGATCATCGAACATCCGGAGTGGATGGCCGACGACGTAATTAAGTCAGGCGCGTTGTACAACGGTACTGATAAAGGCCGTATTTACCGTATTTCGCCCAAAGGCACCAAAAAGGCAGACTGGGCCGGAAATCTCAACGTAAGCCGATTTTCCAACGCCCAACTCGTGCAGAAACTCGCCGACCCCAACATCTGGTGGCGACGCAACGCCCAGCGACTGCTGATAGACCGGCGGACCGGGGAAAATGAGTTGGACAAACTGGTAACCAGTGGCAGTCCGCTTGGTCGGCTGCACGCCTTGTGGACGCTGGAGGGACTCAAAAAACTTCGCCCTGAGCTACTGCTGACGGCCCTGGAAGACAAAGCGGCCGGGGTGAGGGAGAATGCCATAAAACTGGCTGAACCGTTCCTTGATAACCCCGCTGTCGTAAAGCAGTTGCTGGCCATGCAGAACGATGCTGATGCCAGGGTCCGATTCCAGTTGCTTTGCACCCTCGGCTTCCTTGAAAGCCAGGAAGCGGCTCAAGTCCGGGAAAACCTGTTATTTAAGGATGTGAACGACCCCTGGGTGCAGATTGGCGCCTTGTCGGCTGTGCCATCAGCCCAGGGCGATTTGCTGGACCGGGTAATCAGCCGGTATAACAAAGACCAGCCCGCCCTCGGCGACCTGCTGGTGCGAATCAGCACCATGACGGGCTACGGCGGAAGCCCGGAGGCCATTAAATCAGCCCTCAAAAAATCACGTCTGCCGCTGGGCGAAACCAACGTTGGGTGGCAGTCAAACGTAATGCAGGGACTTGCTAAGGGGCTAAAAAATAATTCGGCTGCGGCCACCTCACTCCAGGACGAACGGGAGCCGCTGATCAATGCCGCCTTGCAGAGCGAGTCGCCGGCTATTCGCCAGAGCAGCGTTGAGTTGCTGCGCTTCGTTGGGCTCCCAAAATCCAAGGCCACCCAGGTCGCCATGGACCAATCGACCCGCACGGTGCTGGACAAACGCTCTGCCGTTGGCAACCGGATAGCCGCCTTGTCTTTTCTGGGTCTCGACCAGCCTGGAAAACACGCCGATTTGCTGCAAAAAATCATCACACCTGCCGAACCTACCGCTGTTCAGTTAGCCGCTTTGCGCACACTATCAGACATTCCTGGTCTTGCAGTCAGTGAGTTTGTAATCAAAAACTGGTCTTCGCTGACAGCGGACGTGCGTACCGCAGCGATCAACACCTTCCTGACCGACGATCAGCGCGTGTCGCGGCTGCTGGATGCCATCGAACAAAAAATTATTGACCCTGGTAGCCTCGGTTGGCCACGCACCGTGGGGTTAATGGCCCGAAATAACGCAGCCCTCAAACAGCGTGCCCGCTCCTTGCTGACCAAAAAAGACGATAGCCGACAGGACATAATCCGTGCCTACGAGCCAGCCCTGACACTGGCAGCCAACGTAGCCAGGGGCCAAACGGTTTTCCGGAAAAACTGCTCGACATGCCATCAGGTCGAAGGTAAATCCGGTATAGCGTATGGTCCCGATCTGGGAACGATCCGAAACCGGCGGCCCGAATCAATCCTGGGAGACATTCTGAACCCAAACTTCTCCATTGCCGACGGGTACGATCTTTGGACCTTCGAGATGAAATCCGGCGAAACATTACAGGGGCTTATTGCGACCGAAACCCCCACCGCACTGACCATCCGGTATCCGGGCGGTCAGGAGACCGTAGTTGCCCGTCAGGACATAAAATCGCTGAAATCGCTGGGTATGTCGGTGATGCCAACGGGACTGGAAAATACCATCAGTAAGCAGGAGATGGCTGATTTGCTGGTGTTTTTGAAACAGGTGAGGTGAAGCGAACGTCATCTCTAAATCAGGTAATCCAACTCATTCAATAACTTGCCCACCATGCGCCCGTTGTCATTTCCAGAATTCAAAAACACGTTTCTTGCACTGGTCATACTGCTCCAGTGTCAATTTACCTCAGCGCAGCAAAGCACCTTTGCCTGGCCCGAAGGCAAGCGGGTGGCCATCAGTTTATCCTTCGACGATGCCAGAGAGAGCCAGGCCACAACGGGCATTCCGCTTCTGAACCGCTATGGGGTTAAGGGCACATTTTACGTCGTACCATCTGCCGTGAGGAAACAATTGCCTGGCTGGAAGGAAGCCGTGGCCAGTGGTCACGAGATAGGTAACCACTCGGTAAATCATCCCTGCACGGGAAATTTTACGTGGTCGCGCGCTAAGGCTCTGGAAGAATACACCCTCGAAAAAATGCAGGATGAACTTGCGGAGGCCAATAATCAAATCAAGAGCCTGCTTGGCGTAACCCCCGAAAGTTTCGCCTACCCCTGCGGCATGACCTTCGTGGGGCGTGGTCAGGATACCAAAAGCTACGTACCGGTGGTGGCCCGCCTTTTCCAGTCAGGAAGGGGTTGGCTAGACGAAGCTCCCAACGCCCCGGAGTTTTGCGATTTTGCGCAACTGACGGGTATGGAGATGGACGGCAAGGACTTTGAGCAAATCCTGATGCTTATCGAGCAAGCTACCCGCGAGGGGAAATGGCTGGTGCTGGCCGGTCATGAGATGGGTAAAGGGGGTAACGCAACCACTCGGCTGGCCATGCTCGAAAAGTTGATACAATACGCCCAGGAACCCAAAAACGGTGTATGGCTGGCTCCAGTTGGAACGGTTGGTAAATTTATCCAGAAAACCAGAAACAATAAATAAACTCATTCATGAAGAGAAGTAGTTTTTCTTAGTTTCTCTGAAAATTTGGGGGTTTTCTCTACTCATGTGAAATACACGGCCCTTCTTTATTTTCAGTTGCTTTTACTCACCGTGCTAACCCTGACCCAATGTTCCAGAAAACAAAACGGAATTATCGGGTCTACCGATGGCACGTCGGCGCAAAAGACAACGGCAGCGCAAACCAAATTTTATCCGTATCAAACTTGGAATGACACCAACGGGAACGTCATCAATGCCCACAGTGCTGTGATTCTCTACGGGGTTCTTCTTCTAAACGGATATTGTTGGCGAATTCATTTTTAGGCCACTGCTTAAGAAATTAATCGTACAAATGCGGCTTTACATGTTTTGGCTAAAGGCACTTCGTTCAGCCAATCGACGATGCGCCACAGGTTCATCGCTGTGGCAATAAAGACATTTTGTAGATGCGTTTTGGCTAAACCAATGTAGCGCCAACGAGGCAGACCAAAGCCGCGCACACCTTGCCAAAGAGTGCCTTCGATGCCTGCTCGGTGATTAAAAAGCAGGGGCCAGCTCGCTTGACTGTGTCGTCGTCGGGCAGCTTGTAAAGCTTGGTAGTGTTCATCAGCCCGCAAGTAAATTGAGCGTCGTTTGGTTAGGGTACATTTACTGCGAACCGGGCAGGGCCGACAAGTTTTTTGAGAAAACTTAATCCGCACACGGGGCTGGCCCTTCTGAGAGGTCGAGATTCAGGCTTGGTTGGTATACCCTTGAGGACAGGTGGCCTGTTGACTGTTCCAATCTATTTGGAAGTCCGCAGCAGCATAACCCTCGCCTGCCATAGCCTGCCATTTCTGGTCCTTCCGAGCTTTTGGTTTGGAGCTGCCCTGTTGGTACGGTTTATTGGCCCCTATGCCCTCACGGACAAAAATCCACTCCGATAATTGATGTTTGTCATCACCATTCCAATCACAATTGGATTTCTGGCTACTGCCAAAATAGCGGGTCAGTTAGGATGACACCAATTGCTACGGCCGGTGGTCGTTATGACCTAGACGGCTACGTTTCTGGACGGTATTGCCTTGACTTGGTTTCACTCGCTATATGCCCATTCGTATAAGATAGCCCTTTTTAGTGCAGCTCTGATTCTATGGGGGGTGGGTATGGGACTATGCATAGCCCACGTGTTAGAAAAACGCAAAATAATCCGTTGATGTCTGTCGTCAGCCAGTACCATGCCGAAAAAAAGTAAGAAAATATTTTGAACGATGTTCAATAGTACACTACCTTTGGCCCAACGATCAATCGATATGGGTGTCAGCGAACGGAAAGCACGGGAGAAAGAGGAACTGCGGAGCCTGATTCTGGAAGGGGCCATGAAGCTCTTTGCCGAAAAAGGCGTAGCTAACGTGACGATCCGCAATATTGCCGATGCCGTGGAGTACAGCGTCGGGACGGTGTATGTCTATTTTAAAGATAAAAACGCCATCCTGCACGCCCTTCACACCAAAGGATTTCTGGAGTTGCGGGGCCGATTCATGGTGCTGCTAAACGTGGCCGACCCGATGGAACGGCTGAAAGCATCAGGAAAAGTGTATATCCAGTTCGCTCAGGAACAGCCGGATATGTACGATCTGATGTTCAATACGCAGGCTCCGATGGACTTCGTGAAAGAAGGCGAAGGCGATGTGTGGGATGAAGGTAAAGCAACGTTTGGATTTGTGCGCACGGTGATTCAGGATTGCCTCGCTGCCGGGCATTTTTCCGGTCATGATCCGGAAGCGCTGTCCTTTCTGATCTGGAGTATAGTGCATGGTATGTGTAGCCTAACGATCTCGTGCCGTACCGACGTGGTCAGTCTGGAACAGCCCACTACGCAGGGGTACGCCGAATTTTTGCGAATGCTGGAGAAGTTCTAAAATTTTTTAGGCCATTAATGAACTTTGTTCAATATTAAATCAACGATCAATGAGACGATTTATCCTCCCCCCATTGTTGGCGCTGCTGGCACCGAACGGCATGGCGCAGACTCATCTCGACGCGTATGTGCAACTGGCCTTTGCCAGCAACCACAGCATCCGCCAACAACAGGTGCTGTTGCAGCGCGACCTCACTGCCCTCCAGGAAGCCAAACGGCTGTACGTGCCCGCCGTGAACCTGACCGGCACTTACACCCTCGCCGGTGGCGGGCGCACCATCGACTTTCCGCTCGGCGACCTACTCAACCCCGCCTACAGCACCCTGAACCGGCTTACGGGCAGTGATGCCTTCCCGCCGTTGCGAAATCAGAGAATACAGCTCAACCCCAATAATTTCTACGACATCCACGCCCGCACGACGTACCCATTAGTGAACGCCGAAATTCGCTACAACGAGCAGATCAAACGGCAACAGGCCGACTTGCAATGCATTGAAATTGACTTGTTTAAACGCGAATTGGCGAAGGAGGTAAAGGTAGCCTATTACCGCTACCTACAAACCACCGAGGCTATCCGCATCTACGAGAACGCCCTCACGCTCGTGCAGGAGAGTCAGCGGGTCAACAGGGCCCTCTTCAACAACCAGAAGGTGAACCGCACGAGCGTGGTTCGTAGTGCCAACGAAGTTACGCGGATCGGGGCGCAGGTAGCGGTGGCCCAACAGACGCAGCACTCGGCGCAGGCATACCTGAACTTCCTGCTGAACCGCCCGGCCTACACCGCTATCGACCCCGACGTGCTCACCAACGTACCAACCCCGCCCACCCTCGCCGACACGACCGTATCGGGCCGTGAAGAACTGGCGAAACTGCGGCAGGCGCAGGCCATCAACACCTCGCTCGTGGCCCTGGCCGCTACGTACCGCAAACCCAAAATCAACCTCTTCGCCGACCTCGGTGCGCAGGCGTTCGACTTCAGTCTGAACCGCTACAGCCCTTACTACCTGGCGGGCTTAACCTTCGACCTGCCGCTCTTCTCGGCGGGTCGCAACGCGCTGAAAGTGACGCAGGCCAAACTCGACGGGGAAGCCCTCGACGCCAACACGCGGTACGTTACCGAGCAACTCCGGCTCCAAATCACGACGGCGACCAATTCCCTACTGGCAGCGCTGACCCAGTATGGGGCTGCCCAATCGCAGGTGGTGGCGTCGCAGCAAAACTACCGTGACCTGCAACAACTCTACCGCGAGGGGCAGGTGCTCTACGTCGAACTCTTAGATGCCCAGAATCAGGTCATCGCCGATCAACTGCAAGTAAACATCAGCCGCTTCGATGCATGGGCCAAACAAGCCGAACTGGAACGTGCCACAGCGTCTATCACCCTTAATTAAAGCTATGAAAACCAATAGATTGTTTCTTTTGGCGATAACCGTGCTGGGAGCCGGTTGCCACCACGAACAAAGCCGAGCCACGCTGGATGACGCGCCCGAAACCATTCCGGTCAAGGTGATGTCGGTGCAATCGGCGCGGATACAGCCCACGGTGGAGGCCACGGGGCTGCTGACAACCGAAAATGAAGCCCGCTACGGGTTCAAAATCGGCGGAGTTATCGACCGGATTTACGTCGATGAAGGCCAGACCTTTCGGAAAGGGCAGCGGCTGGCCCAGTTGAAAATTACCGAGATTGGCGCGCAGCGCGAACAGGCCGAGATTGGCCTCGACAAAGCCCGCCGGGAATACCAACGTGCCGCCAATCTTTACCGCGACAGCGTGGCGACCCTCGAACAAGTTCAAAATGCAAAAACCGCCCTCGACATAGCCCAACGGTCGGTAAGCGTGGTGGCCTTCAACGAGCAGTATGCCTACATCTACGCCACGGCCAACGGCGTGGTAACCAAAAAAATCGCCAACGAAGGCGAAGTCATCGCCACCGGAACGCCCGTGCTGGCCATTAACGAAACTACCGCCAACCACGACTGGACGCTGAAGCTGGGCCTCAACGACCGCGATTGGGCGAGCATTACCCTCGGTAACTGCGCCACCGTTCGCATCGACGCGTTTCCGGGGCGCACCTTCGCCGGTAGGGTAATTCGCAAGCCCGTTGCCGCCGACGCCGGGAGCGGTACGTTCGAGGTCGAGGTGCGGGTGAACCTGGCGGGCGTGACGCCCTCGGTTGGTATGTTCGGCCGGGCAACGATCCAGACCGGGCGTAGTAGCCAACAGACCGTAATTCCCTACGAAGCGTTGATCGAAGCGGACGGCGACCGGGCATTTGTTTACGTACCGGTGGGCACAACCCGCGTACGGCGCGTTCCGATCCAGATCGAGCAGTTCGACCCCGAGCAGGTCGTGGTGAAAGACGGGCTGGAGAACGTACCGGCCTTTGTGGTGAGCAACAGCGCGTTTCTGAACGAACAATCCACCATCCGCATCGTCCGCTGAGCCATGAATCTGACCCAATTTTCCGTCAAAAACTACCAATTTACGCTGGTGGTCGCGCTGATGGTGGCCGCGGTGGGTGCGGTAACGCTGCTGACGATGCCCCGTGCTGAAGACCCGCAGATCAACCCACCGCAGTTTCCGATTGTGGTGATCTACCCCGGCACTACCCCCACCGACATGGAGCAGTTGGTGGTGAAGCCCATCGAAAACAAGCTGAACGAGCTGGCTGACATCCAGAAGATCGTGACCACGATTCAGGACGGGGTAGCCGTCATTAACCCGGAGTTCAGCTACGGGGGCGATGTCGATACCAAGTATCAGGAGGTGGTACGCGAGGTGAATGGCCTGCGCAACACCCTCCCCGCCGACATTTATGACATTGACATCAAACAGGTAGACCCCTCCGACGTAAACATTCTGCAGGTGGCCCTGCTATCGGAAACAGCGTCGATGGCCCAGCTCAAACAGCAAGCCGAAAACCTGGAGGAAGCCCTCGAAAAAATCACCGACCTCAAGAACGTTGAGGTAGCGGGGGCCCCGGCGCAGGTGGTGCGCGTCGATGTGCAGACCGACAAACTCGCGCAGCTGCGTATTCCGCTCACGACGGTGATCGGGAGCCTCCAGAGCGAGAACGCCAACGTGCCCGGTGGCAGCGTCAATGCGGGCGGGCTAAGTTTCAACGTGAAAACAAGCGGGCGGTTCCGCGACGTACCCGACATTGCCAATACGGTGGTATACAACGGCAACGGGCGGATCGTGTATCTGCGCGACGTAGCAACCGTGGGCCTGAAAAACCAAACCGAAACCCACCTCACCCGTGTGAACGGACGGCGGGGCGTGCTGGTCACGGCGGCACAGAAAGAAGGAGCCAATATTGCCAACACGCAGCGGCAATACGCTCCGGTGGTAGCCGCGTTCACCCAAAAACTACCCGCCAACATCAAGCTCATCAACTACTTCGATCAGGCCGACAATGTGGCCCGGCGGCTGCGCGGGCTGGGTATCGACTTCGGGATTGCCATCTTGCTGGTGCTGTTCACGCTGTTACCGCTGGGCGGGCGGGCGGCCACCATCGTTATGATTTCGATTCCGCTGTCGCTGGGGCTGGGCATCGTGGGGTTGAACGCCTTCGGCATTTCACTCAATCAACTCAGCATCGTGGGGCTGGTAGTGGCGCTGGGTCTGCTGGTCGACGACAGCATTGTCGTAGTCGAGAACATCGAACGCTGGCTGCGTGATGGCTACTCCCGGCGCGAAGCGGTGCTGCGCGGCACGAAGCAAATTACGCTGGCCGTGCTGGGTACCACAGCCACGCTCGTGATTGCATTTTTGCCCTTGGTGTTCCTGCCCGGTGGCCCCGGCGAATTTGTGCGGGGCCTGCCGCTGGCCGTCATCGCTACGGTGATGGGGTCGCTGTTTGTGTCACTCACGATTGTGCCGTTCGGGGCGAGTTTCCTGCTTAAACCCCATGCCCACCCCGAGGGCAACTGGCTCTTGCAGGCTTTGCAGCGCGGCATCCGGGCCACGTATTCGCGGCTCGTCGGTAAGGCGTTACACTGGCCCAAAACAACCCTACTGGTCTCGATGGCGCTGTTTGTGGCCGCTTTGGGGCTTTTCCCGGCGATTGGTTTCAAGCTATTCCCTGCCTCGGAGAAACCGATTTTCCTGGTCAATGTCCGCATGCCGCAGCAAACGAGTTTGCTGCACGGCAACCGTATCGCCCGAATGCTCGAAGACAGTCTCCGTCGTGATAGCCGTATTCAGTATTTTACTACCAACGTGGGCAAAGGAAATCCGCAGATTTACTACAACGTGGTGCAGCAAAAAGAAAAGGTCGATTTCGCCCAGTTTTTCGTGCAACTCCCCGCCGACACCAAACCAACCGTTAAGCGTGAGGTCATCGCCGACTTGCGGCAGCGGCTGGGTACGTTCCCCTTCGCCAGAGTGGAAGTCAACGATTTCGAGCAGGGCCCGCCGATTGAGGCTCCGCTCTCGATCCGGCTGTTTGGCCCCAACCTCGATACGTTGCGTCGGTGGTCGTTTGTGGTGGAGCAGGTGGTGCGTAACAGCCCCGGCACGATCTACGTTAACAACGAGCTGAACACGCGCAAAACCGACGTGCGGGTGCAGGTCAACCGCGAAAAAGCCCGCACCCTGGGCGTACTGACCGCCGACATCGACAAAACGGTACGCATGGCCGTGTCGGGGCTCACCGTCGGGTCGTTTTCCGACGAAGCGGATACTGACTACGACGTGGTGGTGGCCGTGGCCCGCGACAAATTCCCGACGATGGCCGTGTTCAATAATCTGTTTGTGAACAACGCGCAGGGAACGCCTATCCCGCTGAATCAGGTGGCGCAGATTGGTTTCGAGACCTCGCCAACGACAATCAACCACTACAACAAAAACCGGTTCGCTAAGATCACGGCCTACACCCGCACGGGGGTGCTGGCTAACTCCGTGCTGAAAGACGTGGTACCGAAACTCGACGCGCTGAAGCTATCCGCTGGTTACAGCTACCGGCTTTCCGGCGAGGCCGAGAGTGAGGGCGATGCCTTCGGCGGTAGTTTCATCACGGTAATCCTGCTGACAGTATTCCTGTTCGTGGGTGTGCTGATCCTGCAATTCAAAACCTTTAAAGGTACGCTGATCGTGTTATCGGTGATTCCGCTGGGCGTGGTCGGGGGTGTCACGATGTTATTTCTGACGGGTAATCCGCTGTCGTTCATTGGCATCATCGGGTTTATCGCGCTGGCGGGCATTGAGGTCAAAAACTCGATTCTGCTGGTTGATTTCACCAACCAGCTCCGGCAGGAGGGTGTGCCACTGATCGAGGCTATTGAGCGGGCGGGCGAGATTCGATTCCTGCCCGTGGTGCTTACGTCGCTCACCGCCATCGGCGGGCTGATTTCATTGGCCCTCAACCCCAACCCGCAAATCTCGCCCTTGGCCCTGGTGCTCATTGGCGGCCTGATCAGCTCGACCCTTCTGTCGCGCATCGTCACGCCGGTCATGTATAAGCTCCTGCCCCCGACCATTGAACCCAACCGCCAATCCAGCGTATCTCGTCCACCAGCCGTGGAACCCGAACTGACCGACGTTTAATTGCTAACCCTTTCTGCTTAAAACAATCATGAGAACGCATCTGATGACGCACCTGCTGGGGCTTTACCTCAGCCTAACCGCCGTTGCCCAAAACGGTACAACGGTCATTCTGGGGGAGTGGCTATCACCCCAAAAGGACAGCCGAGTGCTGATTTACAGGCAGGGAGCCGCCTACTTCGGTAAAATTACCTGGGGAACGGGTACGACAGAGAAGGATGAGAAGAACCCTAACCCAGCCCTGCGCAGCCGCAACTTAGTTGGTACCGTCATTCTCAAAAATTTCGTCTTCGACGGCACCGATACCTGGAAGGACGGCACCATCTACGACCCGCGCGATGGGAAAACATACGCGTGCAAAATGACACTTAAGGATGCCGATAATCTCAGTATCCGGGGATACGTGGGTGTGTCACTTTTTGGCCGCACCGAGGTCTGGACAAAATATAAGTAACTGATTCAACTCTTAAACAAACGTAAGCATGACCCTCTCTTCCACCGAACAGAACCGGCTCCGCCAGCGCTACGGACCCTGGGCCGTAATAACGGGAGCTTCTTCCGGCATTGGTTTAGAACTGGCTACCCAACTGGCCCAGGCGGGCTTTAATCTTGTCATCAACGCCCGGAGCCGGGAGGTTCTGGAAACCGTTGCCCGGCAATTACGTACCCAAACCCAGGCCGAAGTCCGCACCGTAGTAGCCGACCTGGCCGACCCCACGGGCGTTCTGGCCCTACTCGAAGCCACCGCTACCCTCGAGGTGGGCCTACTGATTGCCTCGGCGGGCTTCGGTACATCGGGACGGCTGATGAATTCAACCCTGGAGCCGGAACTCGACATGATTCGGGTAAACTGCGAGGCTTTGCTGGCCCTGACCTACCACTATGGTCGGCAATTTAGCGCCCGAAAACGCGGAGGCATCATTCTGCTCAGTTCGCTGGTCGCCTTCCAGGGGGTGCCTTATGCAGCTAATTACGCGGCCACCAAAGCCTACGTGCAGTCGCTGGCTGAGGGACTGGCTCGAGAACTGAAGCCCGTTGGCGTGGATGTGCTGGCCGCAGCCCCCGGTCCCGTTGTCAGTGGCTTCGGGAAACGGGCCAACATGTCGATGAATATGTCACTCACTCCGGAGCAGGTGGGTGTTCCCATTCTCAAGGCTTTGGGACGGCAAACAACGGTGCTGCCCGGCTTTTTGACCAAGTTGCTGGTCTACTCGCTGCGAACGGTGCCGCGCTGGGGCAAGGTGCGGATCATGGAACAGGTTATGAGCGGCATGACCGCGCACCAACGCTAGCCATTGTCCCTGCTCATGAAAACTGCTGCCGATCTGCTCAAACAAGACAATCCACTGCTGTACTACTTTGGGTTGTTATGCCTGGTGGGGGCTGGGTTGTGTCTGGCCCTGACTCAGCTGACCCACGTCCCGGTATTGGGTACCAACGCCTGGTACAAGCCCTTTAAGTTCTTGTTGTCGACCACGCTGTTTGTGTGGTCGATGGGCTGGTACATGCAACACCTCGACCACCCGGTAGCCGTTCGCTGGTATTCCTGGGGAGTGATCGCGCTCTTAGGGTTCGAGAACGGTTATATCCTCCTGCAGGCC
>DATHAW010000436.1:0-3365 GCA_035296465.1 Spirosoma sp. | reverse complement strand
AAGAAGTCTTCCGGACAATGATTCGTAAAAAATACAGTACCGACGAGAATTTTGATGTTATCATCAACGCCGAAAGCGGTGATCTGGAAATGTGGCGCACGCGCGAAATCGTCGACGACGACTCGGAAGACATATGGGATTATGACAAAATTCCCTTGTCCGAAGCCCGCAAAATTCAGGACGACTTCGAGGTAGGCGAGCAGGTAGCCGAAGAAGTAAAGCTGGACGACTTTGGCCGTCGGGTGGTGCAGACCGCCCGCCAGACCTTGATTCAGAAGATAAAGGACATGGAGAAAGAACTCCTTTATCAGAAATATAAGGATCAGGTGGGCGACCTTGTCACGGCTGAAGTATACCAATTGCTGAAACACGAGATTATTCTGGTCGATACGGAGAACAATGAACTCAGCATTCCCCGCGCCGAGCAAATCCCCAAAGACCGCTATCGCAAGGGCGAGTCGATAAAGGCGGTCATCAGCCGCGTCGAAATGCTCAATGGTACGCCAAAAATTGTTCTCTCACGCACCTCGCCGGTGTTTCTGGAACGGCTGTTCGAGATTGAAGTACCGGAGATTTATGACGGGCTGATTTCTATTCGCAGGATCGTTCGGGAGCCAGGCGAGCGGGCTAAAGTAGCCGTTGAATCATACGATGACCGGATCGACCCGGTTGGTGCGTGCGTGGGTATGAAAGGGTCGCGGATTCATGGTATCGTTCGGGAGTTGGGCAACGAGAACATCGACGTAATCAATTACACTGAGAACCTCGAACTGCTCATTAGCCGCGCTTTAAGTCCGGCTAAAGTAAGTTCGATGCAGATCGACCACGAAGCCAAACGCGTATCGGTGTTTCTTAAGCCCGATCAGGTATCCTTGGCGATTGGTAAAGGAGGTCAGAACATCAAGCTGGCCGGTCGGTTGGTCGATATGGAAATCGATGTATTCCGCGATAACGAAGGGCAGGAAGACGATGAGGACGTCGACCTGATGGAGTTCTCCGACGAAATCGACGACTGGATGATTCAGGAACTCAGAAAAGTAGGGCTGGACACCGCCAAGAGTGTATTGGCCCTTAGCAAAGAAGAACTTGTACGGCGTACTGACCTGGAAGAAGATACGATTGAGGAGGTCCTCAATATTCTGAAGCAGGAATTCGAATGATTTCATTAGCCACGGACTAGGTAGCGTGAACAGCCTATTCACGGGGAAGACTTGTGCAGGTGCTGCATAGGTGCGCTCTATTTTAATTATTCATTCGAGAGGTAGGGATTTTTATTGCTACGTGTGTTGTTCATGCTATACCAACAACCAGTAGATTTGCCGATTATAGACCGAACATATGGCAGAAGATAAGTCAATGCGCCTGAGCCAAGTGGCAAACATTCTCAAAGTGGGTAGAAACACTTTGCTGGAACGCCTGTCTACAAAAGGGTTTAAGGTCGAAAATAATCCTAATGCCAAAATCAGCGGTGAGCAATTAGAGGTATTAGCGAAAGAATTTAAATCTACGGAACTCCTGAACGGAACTCGCCGGGCTGAACCCTCAGTCGCCGTTGCTGAGCCACCGCGTCGTCAGGAGGATGACGTCATTTTGTACCGTCGTGATGACGCAGGACGTCCTATTGTCGATACTAAACCGGAGGCATTACGTACGGAAACGTCGCGGACAGACGCCCCAGCCCCGGCTACGGCAAAACCAGCTCCGCAAACGGCTCAGACCGGTTTGCCGGGCTTAACGGTTTTGGGCAAAATAGATCTGAATCCCAAACGGCCATCACAACCTGAACCGGTTGCCAAAGCCCCAGTTCAGCAGGAAGCAAAGCCAGTGGATGTACCCAGGGCGGAGCCACTCAAGCCCTCTGTCCCGGTTCAGCCACCTGTAGCAGCTCCCGTTGTGACGGAGCCCCGTGTTCGTCATGACGAACCGGTAGACACGCCCAAACCAACGCCCGTTGCCGATATTAAACCTGCTCCAGTGGAGCCGCTGAAAGCGGATTCGCCGAAGCCAGCCATACCGCAGCCTGTGGCAGTCCAGCCGTCTGTGGCACCTGCACCCACACCGGTCGTGCCGAATCCAACCCCTGTGCAACAGGAGGCTCCAGTTCCTGCGCCCAAACCGGTTACTCCTGTAGAAAACAAGCCGACACTGCCGAAGCCAGCGTCTGCTGAGCCTGTGGTTTCTGAACCAGCAGCGATAGCAGTTCCACCGGCTCCAGCCCCTGAGTCTGCAGTAACTCCAGTTGAGCCAGATGTAGAAGCGGCAACTATCCGGGCAGCCGGTAGCCATCAATTGGGTGGGTTAAAAATACTTGGCAAAATTGAGTTACCCGTCAATAACCCGCGTCAGGGTGGGGGTAATAACAGTAATGCTGACAAAAAGAAACGCAAACGCATTCGTGGTGGCCGCGAAGGCGCTGTTGGCGGTCCTAACCAGCCTGGTCAGGGTGGCACTACTAATGGACAACCACAAGCCCAGGGCACACCCGCTACCAATAATCGTCCACCGCGCGAAGGCCAGGGCGATCGGGGTCCTGTCAACCGGGTTCAGGGCGACCGGAACCAGGGCGGTGGTCAACGCGACACAAACAGGGCCGCTGGTACGGGTCAAACCCAGAGCGGCAACACGAGCGCAACTCCCCAAAACCGCCCAGCCGGTACAGGGTCGGCAACGGGCAGTAATAACACCAACAACGCCAACCGGGGTGGCACCGGCAATACGACAACCAATCGCCCGGGTGGCGGCAATCGAACGGGTGCAGGTAGCAGTACGGGCAACACTGCCAACCGGGGCGGCAGTAATGCCAACCGGGGTGGTCGCCGGGAAACACCAACGCAGGCCGACGTTAAGAAATCTATTCAGCAGACCAACGCCCGGATGTCGGGCAATACGCCCAACCGGGGTGCCGACCGTCGGCGCGACCGCCGGAGCCAGCGGGAAGAAGACCGTCGGCTGATGACCGAGCAGGAAGAGCTGGAATCAAAAACTCTGAAGGTAACCGAATTCGTATCGGCCAACGACCTGGCGTCGCTGATGGACGTATCCATCAACGAAGTTATTTCAGTCTGTTTGAATCTGGGCATGTTCGTCTCGATCAACCAGCGGTTAGATGCAGAAGCAATCACGGTTATTGCCGATGAGTTTGGCTATGACGTGCAATTCATATCGGCCGAAGATGAAACCGAAGCCGGAATTGATGTTGTCGCCGATGAGCCGGATGAGTTGCAGCACCGTGCTCCGATCGTAACCATTATGGGTCACGTCGACCACGGTAAAACGTCGCTGCTCGATTATATTCGCCGGGCCAAAGTGGCCGCGGGTGAAGCAGGTGGCATTACCCAGCACATTGGTGCCTACAGCGTGAAAAC
>DATHAW010000435.1:0-8871 GCA_035296465.1 Spirosoma sp. | reverse complement strand
GTAACCAGACGGGCTACGAAGGCATTAGTGGTCGAACGGCCGCTTACATTCTTGGTTATGTCAATCAGTTATTCTATAAAAACCTGGCCGAAGCAAAAACATATTACCAGAAGTCGATTGAATTTGCTAAACAGACGAATTCGATGGACGCGGGCTACTACTGGTCATCGGTGCTGGCGCTGGGAAAAATTGCGACTCAGGAAAAGCAGTACGACCAGGCCCTGGCTTACTATAAGGAAGTGATGGACAAGGCAGACCGAAAGTCCAGTCAGTTCAAAGAAGCGAAGAATGCGTTAGGCGACAGTAAAAAATCTAGGAGGGAAGAGCGCAGAAAGCGGGTAAATTAATCGGCAGCATCATACTGGCTACTGCGACACCTTATTTTACAGTAGCCAGTATGATGCTGCCGATTAATTTATCAAGGGATAGGTAATACTTTGCTTTCTTTGAAAGTAGACATAATCACCATCGTTTGTGTGCTGGCTACTTCGCCAATCTCATTAATAACATCCAGCATCAGAGCCTGATACGAAGAAATGTCCTTCGATATTACTTTAAGCAGAAAGTCGCCTGAACCGGTAATGTGGTGACACTCAATGATTTCGGGGATTGTGTTGGCTTTGTCAACAAAAGCCATCGTTGTGTCTTTCTTATGTCCAACCAATGAAACCATGACAAAGGTTGTTACGCCCAAGCCAACTTTCTCGCGGTTAAGCTGAGCGTGGTAACTTTGAATGATACCAGAGGTTTCAAGTTTTTTGACCCGCTCCAGCGTTGGAGCAGGTGAGAGGCCAATTTCTTTGGAAAGCTGGGCGTTGGTAATCTTGGCGTTGGATTGCAGGATTTCTAATACGTTGCGATCTATTTGATCTAACTTCTGGCTCGACATATAACGAAGCGGGCTTATTAAAACGGTGACGCTGAATAGAGCAAAGCTAATACCTTTAGCTATAAATAGTCTAAAAAGATATTAGTTTTCTCTAAAAAACAATATAAACAGGACTAATTCTGCACTTTATCGGGATAAAATTAAGCTTAATACGTCGGACACCAAATCAGTAACTTATCGTTTGGTGATCTTGTTACGCGTTATTGTCCGTTGCCGGTTTGACCTAAACGGCGCATCATTGACCGATGACAGGGATGCATGCTTGGTACTACGTCCCTGTACGCGCGCGCGCCACCGGCGCCATGACGATGGCTTCAACTCCCGACGCATTAGAGTAATCACGTCCTGCTCTGACAAACCAAACTGCATTTCAATGGCATCGAATGGAGTGCGGTCTTCCCAGGCCATTTCTATAATACGGTCGGTGTCTGCTTCACTGAGTGCTGTGCTTGTCCCTGTTTTCATAAGAATAGTAACAGCGTAACGTTGGCAAGGTTTAGGATTGGAGTATATCGCTTAGGTAAAACTGGTATGGTAGAAGCCCTATGAGAATGCGAAAGAAGTCAGACTTGCCAACCAAAATTTGCCCGGTATGTAATCGACCGTTTGCGTGGCGCAAGAAATGGGAGCGTGATTGGGATAATGTTATTTATTGCAGCGATGCCTGCCGTACAATGGCTAAGCGATAGAATTGACCGTTAATTAGGCTAAGGTGTGGCTGACTATCGTTACTTTTGATCGTTAACTTACTCCATTCAATGCGCTCGATTAGTCTTCTTTGGTTGTTGCTTATCCTCTTTTTAGGAGATGGTTGCCGCCGTGCTAAACCCATTGCCAAAAATCCCGTAAATACGCGTCCTTCTGTTGCCAGTAAACCTGCTCCGCCCAAACCAGTCGCTAGCAAACCGGTCTCGCCCAAACCAACCCGTCCAACGGGCATAATACCATCTCCCGATACAGTTGAGTTTGACGAAGCCTTACCTGTACTGCCCGGCCAGGTTCCTCCCAAACGCGAATTTCGGGCGGTCTGGATCGCCACGGTCGATAACATCGACTGGCCCAGCAGAAAGGGGCTCTCCACCGCCGATCAGCAACGCGAGATCCTGGCCATGTTCGACCAGCAGCAGCAAATGGGGTTAAACGCGGTGGTGGTACAGATTCGCTCGGCCGCCGACGCCTTTTATGCCAAAAGTTCAGAGCCGTGGTCGGAATGGCTTACGGGTCAGCAGGGTCTGGCCCCGGACCCTTTTTACGACCCACTTGAGTTCATGATCGAGCAGGCTCATCAGCGTGGTCTGGAGTTTCATGCCTGGTTCAACCTCGACCGCGCTACGTTCGGTAAATCTGCCAGTGTGGCTCCCACCAACATCGTTTATCGCCGGCCGGAGTGGATGCTGGAGTACGGTGGCCGTAAGTTGTTTAACCTTGGGCTGCCGGCTGTCCGGTCTTACATATCCGGAATCGTGGCTAACGTAGTGCGGGAGTACGACGTGGACGGCATTCATTTCGACGACTACTTTTATCCGTATGCGGAGGCTGGCCAAGTTCTGCGCGACGACAGTACGTATCGGGCTCATTACAACGGCATGAGCAAAGGCGATTGGCGACGTGACAACGTAACCAGACTCGTTGCTGAACTGCGCGATTCAATCCGTGCCAACAAACCCTGGGTAAAGTTTGGCATCAGCCCATTTGGCATCTGGAAAAACCAAAGCAACGACCCCGAAGGCTCTCTTACCAACGGCGGACAATCGTACTACGACATTTATGCCGATAGCCGAAAGTGGGTGCGTGAGGGATTAATCGACTACATCGTGCCGCAGGTGTATTTCAGTTCTGCGTTTGGCCGGGCGCCTTATAAAACGCTGGTAGACTGGTGGTCTCGTAATACGGGTCGGGTGCATTTATACGTTGGACAGGGTGCTTACCGGGTAGGGCGGGGCTCCGAGCGCGATCCGGGCTGGGGCCGGGCAACGGAGTTCCCCGACCAGATGCGGTATAATCGGCAACAAAAAGGGGTACTGGGCAGCGTGTTTTTCAGCGCAAAATCGTTGAAAACAAACCCGCTGGCTATTCGTGATTCCCTGCAAACGAACTTTTACCGTTATCCAGCATTGGTGCCCGCCATGCCGTGGCTGGACAGCATTCCTCCACTGGCTCCACACGATTTGAAAGCCGCCATGACGCCCGAAGGCGTTGAGCTATTCTGGCAGCAGCCGGCTCCGGCACTCGATGGCGACGGGGCCAGTGCTTATATCATTTACCGGTTCGAGGGGCTTCGTCCACGTCTGATGTTCGACGATCCCAGGTTTATCATTGCCCGCTGTTTTGGGGAATCATCGACCCGGTTTATGGATAAAAGCGCTGATTTGAAAAAGAAATATGTTTACGTAGTAACCGCCCTGGATCGATTGCAGAACGAAAGCCGGGCGACGATTGTGCGGGTGCAGTAATTACTCCTGATAAACGGACATGACCTCATCGATGGGCCGGGCACTGGGAAAAAAACTGACTAACCGGAGCAGAATACCTTCTACTACGGCATCGGGGCAGGATGCCCCGCAAGTCAGCAGCACGGTAACAGGCCGACCGCTCTGGTCTTCAGGCCCGCCACTCTTTGATTGAGAAAGAAAATTCTCCGTGACTACCTCCTGCTTGTTATGCGTATCAAAATGCCGGATGAGTGTATCAGAAAGGATTTTGCGTTCCGATTCGATAAAGTACGTCGGCAATTTTTCGGCACATAACGCTACGATATGCGATGTGTTCGATGAGTTATAACCCCCGGCTACGATTGCTAAATCGGCCGGGCAATCGAGCAGCGCATACGTGGCATCCTGATTGTCGTTCGTGGCGTAGCAAAGCATATCGCGGGTGTTGGCAAAGTGCGTTTCCACCAGTTTGGGGTGGTTTGCGGCTGAATGAGCCAGCGAATCGAGGAGGTTATATTTCTGAATCATAACCTGCTTCAGATAATCGGCAATACCCTGCGTATCGGAGGCCAGCATGGTCGTTTGATTCACGACGCCAATACGCTGCAGGTCGCGGGCCGGATCGAACCCGTCGGAATATTGTCCGGCAAACTCCCCAAAAAATTGCTCAGAGGGTAAGGCCCCGGTGATGTAACCGGCAAGCCGCTGAGCCTGGGCCATGTCTTTAACCACAACCGTGGGGGCTGCTTCCTTGCTGTGAGAGAATGTAGCGCGGGTCTCCTCATGGCTTGGTTTTCCATGCACGACTACAGTGTAATTTTTCTGACCGATCTGGCTTGCTTTGTTCCAGACTTTCTCTACAAACGGACACGTCGTGTCATATTTAGCTACATCCAGCCCAATCGATGCCAGCTGCTGTTGCGTTTCGAGGGTGGTGCCGAAAGCCGGGATAATCACGACGTCGTCGGAGGTTAGCGACGACCAGGGCATTAGTTGTTTGCCGCTCGTATCCATGATAAAGCGCACCCCCCGGTCCTGCAAATCTGCATTTACATCAGGATTGTGAATCATTTCGCTCAATAGAAAGATCCGCTTGTCGGGGTTCTCCGCAATGGCTTTATACGCAATCTCAACGGCATTCTCGACGCCGTAGCAAAAGCCAAAGTGTCGGGCAATGTAGAAGCGGATCGGCCCAAAATCAAGTACGGTAGGGCTAAAATCACGCTTCAGCTTGTCGTGCCTGCGCCTGAACTCCTTCAGGGGCGTAACGATGCTGCTGCGGTAGTACTCGGGAATGTCGAAGGATTTCATGGAAAGTTAACCAGCCGGTTGGTCGTCTTGAACGTATTGATATAATAACAATGGGGCATTTTGCTTCGTTCGCCAGTTTACCGCCCGCATTGAAAACCACAAACCTACTGATTAACTGCTTTAACGATGTCCAAACGCTTACTGAAATATAAAAACTATGATGTTCACAGCATAACGACTGCAACAACCGGTACACCGGAGCGGGACGGTCGGCAGAATGCCAACATCGTAACCTGGCTGACCCAAACGGCAATGAACAGCAAGGTATTGGCCGTAGCGCTCTATAAGGTCGATTATACCATCGAACTGGTGCGTGAAAGCGGTATGCTGAACGTGAACCTGCTGGCTACCGATCAGCCGGACCTGATTCGTAAACTGGGGCAACGGTCGGGTCGCGGCCGGGACAAATTGATAAACCTGCCCCACGCCCACGATGAACGGGGTTGCCCCTACCTGACGGAAGCCATCGGCTACATACAGTGCCGGGTGCTGCACACCACCGACGCCGGCGACCACGAACTGTTTGTCTGTGCGGTGCTGAAGCAGGTAGTGCTGAACCCCCAGAAAGAGGTGATGACCTATAATTTCCTGAAGGAGAGAAAATTGGTACGTGGTTAACAGCACCCGTCAGGGTTCCATCACTACCTTCAGAACGTCATCCAAATACTCCCGCGTGTTGGCCAGCCGCGGAACTTTATGCTGACCGCCTAACTTGCCGCGCTGTTTCATCCAGACATAAAACGTTCCAGTGGGCACAACGTGAACACGGGGTCGCTTGAGCACTATGTCGTTATACCGTTTTGCGTCATAGTCCGAATTGATTTGCCGGAGGGTTTCGTCCAGCACCTGGTTAAAATAAGGCTGATTGTCTGGTTGCTGCTTAAATTCGATGACCCACTCATGACAGCCGTTGGTGCCGTTACCCATGTATACCGGTCCGGCTGTGTAGTCAGAAATAATGGCACCTGTTTCCTCGCAGGCCCGCGTAATGGCGGCTTCCGCATTTTCGACGATTACTTCCTCCCCGAAAGCATTGATGAAGTGCCTGGTTCGGCCGCTGACCTTTAGGCGATGCGGATGCAACGAGGTAAAACGTACCGTATCGCCGATTTTATACCGCCATAGGCCGCTATTCGTAGACACTACGAGCGCATAGTTTTTGTCCAGTTCAACTTCCTCAATGGTCAGCGCCTTCGGAAAGGGATGATCAGCTTCCTGAATGGAGACAAACTCATAAAAAATACCGTAATCGAGCATCAGCAGCATCTCGCCAACCCGGTTCAGGTCGTCCTGAATAGCGAAAAATCCCTCAGATGCGTTATAAACCTCTTGATACCGAACATGTTTGGAAGGAAATACCTGCTGTTGAAACAAGTCCCGATACGGTTGAAAGTTGACTGCCCCATGCACCAGCAGTTCAAAGTTTGGCCAAACGTCCAGAATGTTAGTTTTGCCGGTAATGGCCAGGATTTTGTCGATCAATACCAGACCCCAGGTTGGAGCGCCCAGCATACTCGTTACGTTCTCCTGCGCCGTAATTCCGGCCATACACTCCAGCTTGGCCTCCCATTCGTCCATGAGCGCTACATCGAGCGATGGCGTTCGAATAAACTGTGCCCAGCTGGGCAGGTTTTTCATTACCACCGCCGATACGTCGCCGGCTGCGCTGTTGGCTCCGTAGGGATTTTGGTGCAAACTTCCACCGATGGATAGCCCTTTTCCCTCGAAGGTGCGGCTATCGGGATTGTTCGCTACGTATAAAGCCATCATGTCCTTTCCCCCCTTAAAATGGCTTTCATCCAGCGATTCGGCTGTTACGGGGATAAACTTACTACGGGCATTGGTTGTGCCGGAAGATTTGGAAAACCACCGTACCGGCGAGGGCCACAAGACCTTATTTTCACCCTTCATCACGCGCTCGATGTAGGGGAACAGATCCTCGTAGCTGGACACGGGCACCTGACGCTGAAAATCAGCAATAGATTGAATCGACTGGTACTGGTGCTTTCGTCCCCACTCTGTCCGTCGACCAGCCCTGATTAGCTGCCTGAAGACCCCTTGCTGCACCGCACCGGGGTGTCTCATCATAGCCTCAATGCGCGGAATTCGCCGTTGCAGGAGCCATTTGAGCGTGGTATTCAGGAGGGTCATGAGCTAAAGCAGGTAAAAACAATCCCTTGGGGTTACGTAGAGAGACAAACTTAGGACACCAACTCTTGGTTTTATAAACCAATTGCCCGGTCCGGATAATCCGTGATGAGCCCGTCGACACCCCACGTTTTTAGCCGGACCATATCGTTGCGCTGGTTTACTGTCCACGGAATGACCTTGATCCCCTGCTCATGCAGCCTTATGACTTTATCCGCGCTAAGGAGCCGGTAATAAGGACTGTAGATATCAGGTTTGAAGCCCAGATCAGTTAAATTTTGCTCGGGACTACGTAGATTTTCGACCAGGGCAGCCAGGCGAACCTTAGTGTATCTGCCCGTTTCGGTCTGCTGTTTCCAGTGTTTAAGCACGGCAAAGTCGAAGCTCTGAATAATAACCCGACCGGGGTCGAGCTGCTTGCTGATAACTGCCTGAACCAGGTCGCAGAAAGCAACTGGTTCGGGTTGACTTTTATTATATTCCGAAGCGTCACTCTTGATCTCAATATTATAGGAGAAAGCCGGCAGCTTTTTGGTATTTCGGTAGGCTTCGGCCTGCGCGATCACTTCACTCAGCAGCGGCTTATAGATTTTGATCTTTTGCTGTTCCGGATAAGCTGGATTGCCGTTCGAGCCAACGTCGTAGCGTTTAATGTCGGCATAGCTCATTTGGTAGAGCTGAAGGCTTTTCTCTTCTTTTTTGGTAACGGGTTTTCCGTCAGGGCTGATACTGAAAGCCGAATTGAAATAAGGTTCATGCGAAACCACTACCTGTAGGTCTTTACTGATAACCACATCTAACTCCAGCGTTGTAACGCCGAGATCAAGGGCTTTCAGGAAGGCAGGAATCGTGTTTTCAGGCATTAGTCCCCGGCAACCCCGGTGCCCCTGTAGGTCAAAGGCGGGCGGTTCAGACTGAGAGAACAAACTCATGACAAGTAATAAGCAGGCAATACGCATAGAATAGAAAGCAGGCAGAAACACCCAAAAGTACCATTTTATGTTTACACAAATGGGTTCATTTCAATTGCCTTTACATCAATACGTACTGAGGCAAAAAAGCGTGTAATCCTCAGGTTAATGTTCATTTTAAAACCGATCTCTGGTATATAACCTATAAACCGTCTTGAATCAAAGCTGATCATACTCACACGCAGGTCAGTAAGAACCGTGAGCCTGAAAAAAGATTTATATCCGTAAAGAAAGCAATACTTTTTATTTGCTGGGTGCAATAGTAAACTTGCACCCAGCAAAAAGGTCTTTTGCAACAAATCTCCATGAATTACGCCAAAGCTTTTCTGTTTTCATTCCTGACGCTTATTCTGATTTACGCCCTGAACCGGCCATGGGGCAGTGTCCCAGCATTTGGTCCGTTACTGAGCCCTTTCACTGGTTTTTGGCAAAATGCAGAAGGCACTACGTATGCTGATTCGGAAATTGACCTGGACGGTACAAAAGCGCCAGTTACGGTGCTGTTCGACGATCAGGCCGTGCCGCACGTATTTGCCCAGAACGATCACGACGTCTATTTTGCCCAGGGCTACCTGACGGCCCGCGACCGGCTTTGGCAGATGGAGTTTCAGACCCACGCGGCTGCCGGACGCCTGGCCGAACTCGTTGGCGAACGGGCGCTGCCGCTGGATCGGTTCAACCGCCAGATCGGCATGGTCTACGGAGCCGAACAGGCGCTGAGAGCCATGATGAGTGATTCAAAATCAAAGCAGATCGTGGACGCCTACACGGCGGGGGTGAACGCGTGGATTTCCCGCCTGCGCCCCGCCTATTACCCCGTCGAATACAAGTTGCTGGGTTATGCTCCCGAACCGTGGACACCACTGAAATGTGCCCTGCTGCTTAAAGCCATGACCAGTACGCTGGCCAGTGGTGCCGATGACCTACAGATGAGCAACGTCCGGCGACTGTTTGGGGCTGCTGTTACGGACGATCTTTTTCCTGACTATCCAGACCATGAAGACCCGATCATTCCGCCTGGCACCAAGTGGGATTTCAAGCCCCTGCGCATCCCGGCTCCGACCGATTCGTTGCCCGATACGAACCCCCTGGCCCTGAACTGGCCCGACCGCGATCCGGC
>DATHAW010000434.1:0-3071 GCA_035296465.1 Spirosoma sp. | reverse complement strand
CCACAAAATAAATTTATACCAGCATTCGCATCGGGTTCTCCAGCAACTCTTTCACCGTTTGCAGGAAGGCCGCCCCCGTTGCACCGTCTACTGCGCGGTGGTCGCAGGAGAGCGTCACCTTCATTACGTTGGTTGGTTTAGCTGCATCCCCGTCAAACTTTACGCTTTGCTTAATGGCACCAACAGCCAGAATACACGCATCGGGTGGGTTAATGATGGCCGTGAACTCATCGATACCAAACATACCTAAGTTTGAAATCGAAAATGTACTGCCTTCCCAATCTTTAGGCTGTAGTTTTTTATCTTTTGCTTTAGCCGCTAAGTCCTTCACCTCACCCGAAATGGTCGAAAGTGTTTTTTGATCGTCATTACGCACAACCGGCACCAGCAACCCGTCTTCGACCGCAACCGCTACGCCGATATTGACGTACTTATACTTGCGAATCTTATCGCCGAGCCACGATGCGTTGACGTTTGGATGCTGCTTAAGCGCCAGCGCACAGGCTTTGAGTACAAAATCGTTGAAGGAAATCTTGACCGGGCTGACGCCGTTGACGGTTCCGCGCAGTTCCATCGCTTTGTCCATGTTGATTTCCATGGTCAGGTAGAAGTGCGGAGCCGAGAACATGCTCTCGCCCAACCGGCGGGCAATGGTCTTACGCATCTGGCTCACCGGTATATCCTCGTAGTCGCCCCCAGTGGACGCTGCCTGGGTTACGGGTGCAGGTGTCGGCTGGGGTGCGGACTGAGCAGGCTGTGCAGATGGCGCTGGCTGAGCAGCGGGTTGCGCCGGAGAAGGCTGAGAAGCAGGTTTCTGCTGAGGCACAAACGACTCCACGTCGCTCTTGATAATGCGTCCCTCAGGACCAGTGCCATGTACCTGGGCCAAATTAATGCCTTTTTCTTCCGCAATGCGCTTGGCTAGGGGCGACGCTTTGACGCGGCCGTTAGATTGGGATTGATCCGCCTGACCCGATTCGCCAATGCCATCGCCTACTTCTCCGGCATAGGACAGGTCTGTGGCCGCATTAGCGGGCACTTCCGCCTGCGGATTTTGCTTGGCTGTTTCCGAACCCGGTGCCGTGTTGGTTGTAGGTTGAGCCGACGTATCAGCCGGTGGAGTTGATGAAGCACCCGACGAACCGCTGCCATCGACCAGCACTTTAAAGTTGGCGCCTTTTTCACCCACAACAGCAATAATCTCATCAACGGCAACCACCGATCCTTCTTTCACGCCAATGTAGAGCAGGGTACCTTCTTCATAGGCTTCGAGGTCCATGGTGGCTTTGTCGGTTTCAACTTCGGCCAAAACGTCGCCCGCTTTCACGGTGTCGCCTTCTTTTTTATGCCAGGTTACCAGCGTACCCTCGGTCATAGTATCGCTCATCTTCGGCATCCGAATAACCGATGCTGATTGGCCGTTGCCATTGACATTTTGGGCTGGGGCAGCGGAAATGACTTCTTTATCGGGCAGATTAGTGGCAACTTCGGCTTTGTTGATATCGCCACTTGGAGCGGGTGCTGACCCGTTGGCCGTTGCTGGTTTGGCTGGTTCGGGGGTAGAGACTTCCTGACTTCCTCCGCTCGATCCGCTCAACAGGGACTTATAATCTTCGCCATCGGCACCAATAACGGCCAGAACGCCATCGACCGGTACCGACGCTCCTTTTTCAACGCCAATGTAGAGCAGGGTGCCTTCTTCGTAGGCTTCGAGGTCCATGGTGGCTTTGTCGGTTTCGACCTCGGCCAGGACATCGCCGGATTTTACTTTATCGCCCACCTTCTTGTGCCACTCCGCAATGACCCCTTCGGTCATGGTGTCGCTCATCTTGGGCATTCGGATCAATTCTGCCATATCCAGCTAAGTATGTATCGGTTTGTGCAAAAAGACAGGGTTATTATTTTTACTAGAATAGTACCGGCGTAAGCCGAAGAACCGGTCCAAAATTAACGTAAAGGCCCTATGGTTGTATAGGTAGCACTTGTTTTCTATACCAACAAATCAGGAAGGCATTCGGTTAGCGCCTACTCCACCCACAAAACCAATCCTTTCAGATAGCCCCCTTCGGGGTGGAACAGACTTACGGGATGATCGGCGGGCTGGCTTAGGTGATGCAACACCCGCACCTGACGCCCGGCCTCGATAGCAGCCGCCACAATCGTATTGTAAAATAACTCCCGGTCCACCACCTGTGAACACGAAAACGTAAACAAAATGCCGCCCTTCGCTACCCGCCGGAGACCCTCAGCATTCAGCCGTTTGTAGCCCTGCACGGCCCGGTGCCTCGCCGACAGGCTTTTGGCATAAGCGGGTGGGTCAAGTACAACAACGTCATACTGATGATCATGTTTTTTTAGAAACGCCATCACATCGTCGGCATAGGCTTCGTGCCGCCCGGCAGGCTCAACCTCGCCTGCGTTAGCCGTTACGTTGCGGTTGGTCAGGTCAATAGCTTTCTGCGACGCATCGACCGAGTGGACCAGGCTAGCCCCCGCCTGAAGGGCATACACCGAAAAACCGCCTGAGTAACAAAATGCATTCAGCACCCGTCTGCCCTGGCTGTATTTTGCCAGCAGGTCGCGGTTGTCGCGCTGATCAAGAAAGAAACCCGTTTTCTGACCCGTAATCCAGTCGACCAGAAACGTGTGTCCGTTTTCCTGCGCGGTATGTGGCACCGACGTTCGACCGAATAGGTAGCCGTTGGTAACGGTATGGCCATATTCATCGGGCAGCGTTTCGGCGCTTTTGTCGTAAATGGCAGTAAGCTCATCGCCAAACACCCTCTTCAAGGCTTCGGTAATAAGTTCACGCTCGCGGTGCATCCCAATCGAGTGCGCCTGCAACACGGCAACGCCATTGTACATATCGATAATCAGGCCCGTGCAGCCATCGCCCTCGCCGTGAACAAGTCGGTAGCAATTGGTTTCAGGATTGAGAATAGCCTGCCTGATCTGGCGGATGTGTTTTAATTTGTCAGTCCAGTACGCTACGTCAGGCGTTACGGGGCCGCCAGCAGTAGCGTTGAACGAGAATAGCCGAACGGCAATGCTACGATCATGGTAGTGACCTG
>DATHAW010000433.1:0-9823 GCA_035296465.1 Spirosoma sp. | reverse complement strand
TCTATCAAAGGCTATGCCCGCACGTCAGACAGTGAAGCCGGGAAACCCATTCATCGCGTTGACCACGAATGGAACGCCGTTCGGCTCGATGGCGATTGGTATTTGCTGGACATTGCGTGGGCGCAGACCACCGCAAAGAATGGCTTGCCTAATGATTACTTTTTTCTTACAGAACCCGTCCAGTTTGCGGCCAATCATTTCCCGACTGATCCGCGCTGGCAGCTATTAGGCAGTACGGTCAGCAAAGCGCAGTTTGACCAGTTCCCAAAATTGTACGACGCTTATTTTAGGTTAGGTTTCGACGAGAACTTTCCTAAAAGTGGTCTGCTCCGCGCCAATGAGGGTTTAACCTTAACCCTGAAAAATAACAATGATGTGGAGTTTATGTGTGCACTAGGACAGTCTAATAGCTCCAGCTCATCAACGGTTCCCGTCAGCGTTCAGCGGGTGGGCGACACCTACCGTTTAACCGTTTCTGTACCGCAGCGGGGCAGTTCCATTCTCTCTGTGTTTTCCAGGCCAAAAGGTACCCGCTCAGAACGACAGAAAACCTACGAAGGAATTGCTTCATTTAGGGTGGTTAAAGGCTAACATCCGCTTCTACTAGCGCGCCATTACGCTTTTATGTTATAAGCATAACAACTCCTTTGCCTGTGCTCTCAAGCCTTGCTTTTTCACTGACAACAGCGCTATCTATTCGATCTTTACCAGGCAGGCGGTATATCGTTACCAATAACCCATAAAAAAACCGGAGGCTGGTGCCCCCGGTTTTTTTATGGGTTATCGTTTTTTATTCCACACCGAACTGTGCATCTGACCGGCGACCGCTGTTACCAGCTCGGCGACGCGGTGCCCTTTTCTTGACGGGCGCTGGTGGAGCCAGCAGTTTGGTACGTTGCGCATCTGTTAGGGGCTTCAGGTCAGTGATTGAGAACGTGTTGTCACTGATCGTTGTGTTGAAGCTGCCAACTGGCTGCTCAGGCTGACCGTTGCAAGGTAGTTTCGTAACGGTGAACACAGCGCGGAAGTACTGAACTTGTGGGCGTACCCGGCGACCCTTGAAGCGAATTGCGTTGCCGCTTTCGATCTTGGCTTTCTCGGCCTGCAGTTGCTGAGCTAAACCACCTGGCAGATCGCGCAGGTTCAGGATAACCGTGTTGGTGTCGAATTCAATGGCACTCGTAGCCAGACGACGGTTCAGACCACGGAAGCGCAGACGCGTGGTGGTATCTCCCACTGAGGTGATCGTGCCGTTACAGTAGCAGACGTTTGCCACTTCACGTGTGTAAGGCGTACGATAGAAAACTTCCAGACGCTCCAAACGGTGCCGGTATTCGCACTCTTCTGTGACAACTTTTGGACGGATGCTGGCGAAGCTGGTTGTTGCTACTTCGCTCATACACGTGCCGCACTTAGCCTGCTGCCGGTTGTGCACCGTTACGTAGTAAAATCCGGGGGTTATCTGGCCTTTCGAGAAAAAACCGGCAGGAAAGGCCAGCGTTGTATCGGTCGTGTTCTCTACCTGAGCAATAACCATATCCCCGCCGGTTGCACCAGTGCCACTGGTAACGCCCGTATTACCGGTGGTATTGGTTAGGCCCGAATTACCCGTGGTGCTGTTAACACCCGTAGCGCCACCCGCAGTTGCCACCGTATCCGCACGGTAATACAAACGAGCCGTGAAGGTTTCATTGAACTTTTGTCTCTGCGGAGTCGGGGTCGTGCTGCGCCAGCTGATTACCGGAGCCGCTACCGTCGTGTCTAATGGAGTAGGCAGCCTCAGAGCAGCCGCGCTGTCGACATAAGCGAGCGAAGTGCCTTTGAGTGATGCATTGTTAAACTGTACATTCAACTCGGGAATCGAATCGCAGGTTGGGCAGACCACGGGTGCTTTGGGAATCAGCTTCTTCTGAACGAATCCCTTCCGGACTGCCAGACCAGCGTTGAATCCACCGTGCTTACGCTTGAATTCGTACAACTGGTCCTGAAGGCCGTTTACAATGAGGTAATTCAACTGCGTATAGAAGCCCTGTGCCTGTACACCAATATTCCAGTTATTGCGCAGGGGAAAGAAAACACCCAGTGACAACAAACCGCCGGGATGATAAAGCCGGTAGCTGGGGTTAACCGTCCGAATAAGCTGGCCACCTTCTACCAGAGAAGCGGTCGGCTGAATGGGATTCTGCGAAGGGATGAAGGCGGCAATGGTAGCCGCTTCGGTACGGAACAAGCCACCCCGCAACCCTAACTCGATGAACGTAGCGGCATCGGGATTCCGGCGACCACGGGCCAGCGTAAACTGGATAACAGGACCAACCGTAAGGAACATATCTTCCGATGCGCGCTGACGGATCGTAACCTGATCGCGGTTAACACCTCTGGCTGCGGCCAAACCATACAAATAATCCCGATAGATACCGCGGGTAATGTAGTTCTGATAGCCAAAAACGGTTCCCAAACCGAAACGCAGACGACGCGTGTTGGGCGTCAGGTAGTAATCAACATTACCGGTAATGTTGAAACCGGCTCCGTTATATAGCGTATTGTCGCGCCGGGTAGGTCCGAATGTATTTTCCCACGTACCGCAATAGGCAAAGTTGGGTCCGGCAAACAGTCCTATACGCCAGGGCGACAGCCGACGGACCAGAATAAACGTTTGAAACGTTGTGTCGCAGTCGTCCAGTTCGGCAACATCGCTGGCTGTGGCTTTAAAATCGGACCGATTTAATGTATCGGTATACACTCCTTTTCCTAACCGATAAATGTTTTCGCGTGGGTCCTCCCGACGGGTCGGTGCAGACGTACCGGTTGTTGCACCTTGCTGGTTGGTAGTGGTGGTAGTTGGTTGAACTGTAGCAGAGCGGACTGTGTCAGCTTGTTGAGCAAAGCTGACAGAGGGCATTGCAAAACTCAGCAACACGAGTCCGGCCAGCATCCGAGCGGGGTGTTGTTGGATAAATGTTCGCATACTCATTGATTTAATTTGATGCAATGTTTCTAACTAAACTGTAACTCTTCCAAACGCATTTACGTAAACTTAGGCAACGGCCTGTCCCATTCCTTCGTTAATCGTTTTTGCCCTGGACTCCTGCAGATACCCCGATCGGTACTGATAACCTGCTATAGGTCACGGGTAAATCGGGACTCATCGCGAACGTTGCTCAAAATACATTTTAGTGCATTTTGGGCAGAAATACGGCCAGATGGAGGACTTACGGCCGGGCTTACCCAGCCACTTGCTATATCCTCACTCCCTGATTTTTTACAATGTTAAGGGCGATTTACAGAACTCACGTCATTTTATAAATATTTTTTATTGATTCGTTACCCTACGACAGGACTCAGGCCCACTTAGACCCCTTTGTTTGCTGATATGGACCGAGATTCTTGCTGTTATATAAACTGCTAATACTGGTAAAATACCCGTTTTTACAGCAATTAAGGCGCCTTTCAGCCTGCAACGATGGTCGACATTAGTGATTAAACCGGGATTTGAAATTAATTGTTATCCACATCAAGTCTACAAAGAACAAATTTCTGTGTATTTCCCGGCAGGTTCACTCGTTACTTCCGTCCTCCCTGCTTAACCGTCTGTCAATAGCCAATCACCCTTCCCATCTTTTGTTCATGTTGATTCTATCCCACCAACTAAAGCTGCAATAATCCTGCCAATAGTCTTATACACTATAATTTTCGATTTGCAGACTGGAATTGGCTACTTTACGGCCTGTCCTGATTATTGAGAACGGCCCCTCATGAAATCAGCGGCAGCGGATTTAAGTAAGCCAGCGAAAGAATTCAGGCAGAACAGGACGCCCCGATCGACCAGGGCTTTGGCCTGATCGCCCGTGGCGGCCGTGGTGCCCACAATTAACCCGGCTTTTCTGATTTTTTCTACAACCCCTCCAATCGTTTTCTTTACCTCGTCGTGACCGGGGCCGTCGTAGTAGCCCATGCTCATGGCTAAGTCGCGGGGGCTGATCACAAAGCCGTCGATACCCGCTACGACCAGCATCTCGTCCAGATTCTCCACGGCTTCTTTGTCTTCGATCATGGGCATCACCAGTAGTTGTTCATTGGCAAACTGGATGTACTCACTCTGGCTCATGGTACCCTGTAAATAATCGGCTGCCCGAACGGGTCCCAGGCTGCGTGATCCCATGGGTGGGTACATGACCGACTGAACCAGCGTATCGGCGTCATCAGCCGTTTTAATTCCGGGCATCATCAGGCCCATAACGCCTGCATCAAGAAACTGCAAAATCAGCTTTGGATCGCTGCTTCTCACGCGGGCCAGGGGTGTAATACCGCTTACCTCGCAGGCCCGTACGATATCCTGTACCTGTGCTGTGGTAACGGGACTGTGCTCGCCGTCGATCATGTAGAAGTCCAGGCCCGAGAAACCGCATAGTTCCGCTACGGTGGGGTCAGTACTGTTGGAAGTGATGCCTAAAACTGGCTGCGTGTTTGTGAGACGGGTTTTAACGATGTTTTGCTTCATTTAAAATTTGGTAAACAGGCGATTCGCACACGGTCATAATATACCTGCGCAATTATGTTGGTAAGATTGTTGATTGGACAGGAAAAAGCAAATTAGCCGTTCCCAAAGGCCTGATCTATTCAGTCGCTGACGCTGAGAAGATTCAGAAAAACAGGCTGTTTGCAACCCGAAAGGTATTGCAGTGCGCTTCCACAATGTCGGTCAGGCGGGGTGAGTAGCCACCCCCCATCGATACCACGATGGGCAGGCCGTGCCGGATAGCCTGCCCGAACACAAACGTATCGCGCTGTTTGCATCCCTCCCGGCTGAGGCTCAGCTTGCCCAGTCGGTCGGACGACAGGATGTCAACGCCCGACACAAAAAAGAGAAAGTCGGGCTTAATGCGGCTGATTAGGTCGGGCAGCGTGTTGTAGAGTATCGTCAGGTACGGCTCGTCGCCCATACCGGTGGGCAGTTCGATGTCGAGGTCTGAGCGTTCTTTTCGGAGCGGGTAGTTGTCTTTGCCATGCATGCTAAATGTAAACACGCGCGGCTCGTGCTGAAACATTACGGCCGTTCCGTTACCCTGGTGTACATCGAGGTCGATTACCAGAATCTGCTTATACTGGCCGGTTTCGAGCAGATAATGAGCCGCTACGCCCACATCGTTGAGCATACAGAAACCCTCGCCCCGGTCTGGAAAGGCGTGGTGCGTGCCACCCGCTACATTCATGGCTACGCCGTCAGACCGGGCCTTTTGCGTGCAGTCAATCGTGCCCTGCGTAATGATCCATTCCCGTTCGATGAGGCTGGGGGTCAGCGGAAAACCAATCCGGCGCACCATCTTAGGGTCGAGGGTCATGTCTTTCAGGTCGCGTACGTAGGAGGCCGAATGCACACCCAGTACGTAGCGGTCATCGGCCGGAGCGGGCGCAAAAAAATTAGCTTCGGTGCAGGTGCCCTCGTACAGTAGTTGTTCGTGAATCAATTCATATTTTAGCATTGGAAACCGGTGCGGTTCTCCGTTGGGACCCTCGGGCAGCCGGTGCCGGTAAACCGGCGAAAAAGCAATCTGGAGCATGAATCGGTGCAGACGCGCTGGAAACGTCCCGTTCGATAAGGATTCATGATTACGTAACCCACCTGTGGAGGCTTGTGTTACCAAACCGCGTAGTTTGGTCGTTGGAAGGCTTTATCCTACTTACATGAAAACAGCTATTATCACCGGCGGAGGTCAGGGCATCGGCCGTGTCGCTATGCAGTATTTATTGACCCATGGCTACCGGGTGGCCATCTGGGAGACTGATACCGACGCCCTGGCCGAACTGCGCGAAGCCTTTAAGGCCTCGTCGGCGCAGATTCTGTTTGTTTCCTGCGACGTTTCCCACGAAGCCAACGTCCGTAAAGCCGCCGAGCAAACAATCAGTCATTTTGGACAGATCGATGCGCTGATCAACAACGCGGCTGTGATGATCGAGCGGTCGCTTGACAAACTCACGCTGGAAGAGTGGAACCGGGTTATAAGCACCAATTTAACCGGTGCATTCCTCTGTGCCAAACACACAGCTCCCTACCTGGCTGCCCAGAAAGGATCGATCATTAACATGTGCTCGACACGGGCGTTTCAGTCAGAGCCGGATACCTTTGCCTATTCGGCCAGTAAGGGCGGACTGCTGGCCCTGACTCATTCGCTCGCTGTTAGCCTGGGGCCAGACATCCGGGTCAATGCCATTAGTCCTGGCTGGATCGACGTATCGGCGCTCCGCAAAAGGGCCAAAGCCAAACCCGATGAACTACGACCCGAAGATCATACCCAGCACCCGGCCGGGCGCGTTGGACAGGCCGACGACATCGCCCGGATGATCCTGTTTCTGATAGCGCCTGAAAACGGATTTATTACGGGTCAGAATTTTACGGTAGACGGTGGAATGACATCAAAAATGATTTATATTTAATGACCAATGTATCTACTAACCCGCACTACGTGGAACAGGTCCATATTATACAACTACTTATATAGTTTAATGGGTTTACGCATCATATTGTTTAACAAAGCGCTGAAATTGGTCTAAATTCGGCAAGCGGGTAAACATCAATGGCAATTACCGTGTTTTATTAGTTACCTGTTTTTTCACCTTCCTTTCTTCATCAGCCATGAACATTGAACTCTCAACTGCATCTGAAACTGCCCCGCTGGAAGTTCTTGACTTACAGGTATCTACCCGCTGGGCCACCGGCCGATCACTACTGTCAGTGTGCTTCCTTTGCCATAGTGACGGATACGCCGACCACCTGCACATTCCTTCGCTGACCTGGTTCGATGCGAGCCACTTACAGCAGTTTTCGCAGACCCTGGCCACGATCCTGCATCCCGAAACCTGCCAGACCGACCTTGTCGACGCAGGACTGCGCCTGACCGGATCGGTTCATCGGCTGGCGGGCCGGTGGACAACAGGCCGCACCATTCGCGTAGAGCCAACTCCAACCGCCGACGTACAGTTTGCACCGTTCACCATATACGCGTCACACTTCGACGTGAAGACCTATGCCGCTAAACTCTACAACCGGTTATGGGAAGTGTTCACGCGGGCCTAGATACGCACTGACCAGCAACTCAAAACTAAATCAGGATGGAAAGCGCTAACCAGGATGCACAGTTCAACAAGCAATCGACAACCTTCCGCCCCGACACCGGTGGAGTGATGCACATTCCGGAACAGGATTCAATGCTGACCGAAGACTATAATCCGTCTGATCTATCAGGCGATGCCTACACGCTGCCCACTACGCCAACCGACGAAGAGGAAGCTGCTGGAGTTAACAAGAACACCGGAGCCGTGTCAGGAAGTCCTAACATGGAGCCCGACCTGACCAACTACGGTAATGGCGACAGTCTGGGCAATAACGATGGCACTGCACCTGACCCCGAACGTACTGACCCGGCCCGGTGAATCCGTTGGATTACAATACAGATACGCTTTATTACTTTGCTGATTGGAGTAGGCTTATACAAACGTAAAAAGGGCATCCCTCGCGAGGGATGCCCTTTTTAGTAGGGAAAGTTAAATCTGGTGTTTGGCGCACGTTGACAAACTAACGGCCAAACTAGCGGAACTAAATTCCCATTGTGCCGCCCAGCGTTGCGTCGCTGCTGCCTGTTTGTGTACCGCTATATGACTGTCCCGACTGAAAGGTTTGGCCTGAACTGCTTTGATCGGCATAACGGGTACCGTCGGCTTGCACGGTGCTGCCGCTATACGAATTGCCGCCGGACGAGTTCATATTCCCCGACTCGTCGTTTGCCCGGTCGTTAATGAACGATTCGGCCAGTTTGGTCAGCTTACGGTCAGTATTTTTTTCTTCTTCCAGGGTCTGCTCCAACAGTCGTGCTACTTCCGTGTGTCCCATTACCTGTGCCAGCGTTACGGCCGATCCATACGACGCAATTTCGAGGTGCTCCACTTTCTGCGCAGCAATTATCAGTCCGGCATCACGCGTTAGCGAGCCTGACTCCGTACTGGATACAACCATTTCAGCATCTTCAGCCAGACCGTCGATAGCTGCACAGACACCTTCATCGGGAGTAAGCCCAAGACTCTGGAATACCTGCTCCAGCCGCATTACCTGACCACGACTTTCTTCCTGATGCTGCAGAAAAGCGTTACGTACTTCGTCGGTCGTGGCGGCATCTGCCTGCATACCCAGGGCATCAACAGCCTGTCTCTCAGCGTAATAAATATTTTTTAACTCCGTAACGAACAAGCCATGCAGACCTTCCTGCGTTTCGTTATCATTACCACTAAAAAAATTCGAGATGCGTTCTCCAAACGTTGCCATAACTGAATTGATTTTGGGTTAATACTAAACTTCACTATAGGATTGGCCAAAATCATGCCACCCGCTGACACTGTGCCTGTTAGGTTAGTTGACCATTTTTTTGTGTTTATCTTTTTCTACACTATTGGTGGAGTATAACCCTCACACCTGGTGCCAATCTGAATTTGTAGGTCGTATCGGTGGAGTACTGCTCAAAGGTGGACGTCGTGCTGAAAAGCGAAAATGGTTATTTTTTCTGCCACTCCGCCAGAAAGGTATCGAACGCCATCTTTAATGCTTGTAGCGCTTCATCCAGACCGCTGGTATCAGCCAATTTGAGTTTTCCCTCAGCCCTGCGGGCAATGTCGGCCACGCGGGCTACACCAATGGTGCCTGCGCTGCCTTTAAGGGTGTGCAAATGACTCTTCACGGTTGAAACATCGCCAAGCGCATAGGCATCAATGGCTCCGTCGATTAACTCGCCCGCTTCAGTCACAAACTCAGCCATGATGCTGTCGACTAATTCGGACCCGCCAATTTCAAGTAGCTGGCCCACGACCTTGGCGTCGATAATCGGCAAATCAGGTTCGGACACGACGATGGGCACTGGTGCTGGAGCCTCCTGATGGGTAGCCTGTTTGCGATCCACAATCTCTTTTACTTTAGCCACCAGACTCTGGGCCCGAATAGGCTTGGCGATGTAGTCGTCCAGGCCCTGGCTAATGAACCGCTCGCGGTCCTCGCGCATCGAGTAGGCGGTCATGGCCACAATGGTCGGCAGAGACTTTCCGAACTGTTCGCGCAGGTGTGCAGTCGTTTCAACGCCGTCCATATCGGGCATCTGGATGTCCATGAAAATAACATCGAAGGCGTTGGCCTTATTGGGTACGGGCGGCTGAGTCATAACGCTACGGACTGTCTCGATGGCCTCGTGGCCGCTGGAAGCCGTTGTTACCAGGCAACCCGCCCGGCGCAGGATCTCGCTGGCCACTTTGCGGTTCACGGCGTTGTCGTCGACCAGCAGCACAGTCGGATGATACAGACTAAAGAAATTGGCGAGCGATATCTCAGCGACTTCGGTGCCTTGCTGGGTTGGGCTGATGGCCGTTTCTTTCAGCTCGACCGTAAACCAGAACGTGCTACCCTGCCCCACCACCGACTCGACTCCAATCTCACCTTTCATCAGCGTAGCCAGTTCCCGGGAAATGGCCAGTCCCAGACCAGTGCCACCAAACGACTTGCGCGACGAGGTGTCGACTTGGCTGAACGAGTTGAACAGGAGGTTGATATTATCGGGCGAGATACCAATGCCGGAATCGTTCACCGCCACCCGAATCTGGTTAAACTTGCCGCGTTTGCCAAGCAGCGTCACCTCAACGCGTATGGTCCCGTTCTCGGTGAATTTAATGGCATTTGAGGTCAGGTTAGACAAGATCTGGAGCAGCCGTGTCTGGTCGGCAATGACGTACTGCGGCAGGTCGGGCCCGAGATGATACGTCAGGGTATTGTTCTTGGAATTGGCCTGCT
>DATHAW010000432.1:0-15311 GCA_035296465.1 Spirosoma sp. | reverse complement strand
CCAGCCCAAAAAAAAGAAGCCCGCTCAGCAAGGTAGAGAACCCTGACTTTACCCGTTGGTGTAATGACATAAATGGTTAAGGATAAAATGATGACGACGTACTATTAATTCATTATTACGTTACCGAATACGGGTGACAATCTATTGATAGTTTGCCAGTCAGTCGTTATGCTTGAATGAAACGGCAACGGGCATTTAGCTAACGGTTAATTTATGGGTAAGCATGGTCAGCAAATACAAATTCCCGCCCAAATAATTGAGCGGGAATTTTGGCCGGACATTGAATGGGCCACAAACTGATTTATTCGCTACGTTCTACTACAGCGATTGTTTCAGCGTTTTTGCGGCTCCATCAGCCACCAACGCCCGAAGATAATTAGCCACCGCATCCGCGAATCCGGGCAGAGCACTCAGGTCGGCCTGCCAGAGCGTCAGATCCGACAGCACGCTTTTCACGAACGTATTGATCGTGTCTGGTTTACTGATTTTAACCGTTTTCCAATCGCCGTAAAAATAAGCCGCCCGTTCGTCGCGGATGGGATAGGTAAGCACCCCGCCCCCAACCGGCACTTCACCAAAAAACTGTCCTTTCTCTTCCCGAACGGCTTTCATAAACAGCAGATAAGCGGCAAATCCCAGCGCTATGCGATTCGGTACGTCGTTGAACAGGGCGTAGTAGCGTTGGATTGTTGCTACGTTACGGGCCTGCATCTTGGCCGTCTCCTGAAGCGAGATATTTAACAGCAGGTGGTCGAGGTGGGGATTCCGAAAGCGGTCGAGTACATCATGGGCGAACTGCGCAACGGCCGCTTTGTCCATGCCCGGCCGGTCCATCGGTGCTGTACCATAGTCCGGCACCGTGGGTACAATCTCGTCGAGCATCAGTGACTCAATAAACCGGCTCATGTCAGGGTGTTTCATCTCGTCAGCAACGGTTTCCAAGCCAAGCAGGTATCCCAGGGGCATGGTGAGCGTGTGGGTGCCGTTGAGCACCCGGAGTTTGCGCTCGCGGTAAAAGTGGATGTCCTCGTCGATAATGATTTCGGGTGTAGAGGCATCGGCAAAAGAAAGCGTTTTCCGGACCCGGTCATCGCCCTCAATGGCCCAGAGGTGATACGGCTCGGTAAAAGTCAGCAATGCGTCTTCGTAGCCCGTCTGGTTCTGCAGCGTCTGTTTGGCTTCGTCAGTCGGGCGGGTTACAATGCGGTCGACAAGCGTATTGCAAAACCGGACGTGAAATTTGAGCCACTTCGTAAACAGCTTACCCAGTTCATTATGCGCAGCTAATTTTTCAACGGCTTCCCGGAGCTTAAGGCCATTGTCGGTTACCAGTTCAGTGGGAACCACCACCAATCCTTTGGCCTTTGAGCCGCCGACGCTGCGAAATCGTTCGTAGAGAAATGACGTCAGTTTCGCCGGAAACGAGGTTGGGGGGCGCTGAAAAATGCTTTCCTCCACGTAATTCAACCCTACCTCGGTTGTGTTGGAGATAATGATTTGCAGGTTTGGGTTGCGGGCAATGCGGAGCACCTCCTCCCACTGCGTCTGAGCCGCCAGCACCCGGCTCACGGCCGAAACAATGACGGTTTCTGATACGTCCTGCCCCTGCTGAACACCCCGAACAGCCACCGTATACAGATTGTCCTGCTCCGAGAACTCATCAGTCTGGCTGTCGGTCGATTTCACGATGACAATGGAGCCGTTGAACCGTCCCTGGGTGTTAGCCTTATGAACCAGGTAATCGGGGAGGCCGCGCAGCAGCACACCAGTGCCAAATTGCAGAATACGTTCAGGGAAAACAGGAGCCGGGTGGGTTGTGCGATTCAGTTGGGGCATGGTATCAGTGAGCAGTCTTTAATTGGGCAATAATACGAACAACATCGCGAACAGTGGTTTCGATTGTATCGAAGGCCAGGTTTGCCAGGACCTCTTTCGGAAAAAGCTGCGACCCTATTCCCACCGCCACTGCCCCGGCCCCAAACCATTTGGTCAGGCTTTCGCTGGTTGGTTCCACACCCCCCGTCACCATGGCACGGGCAAAAGGCAGGGGCCCGCTCAGGCTTTTAATGAAGTTCGGCCCCAGTACGTCGCCCGGAAAAACCTTCACAAACTCGACCCCCCATTCGTGCGCCGTTGTTATTTCGGTCAGTGTAGCACAACCGGGTATGTAGGCCACTTTTCGGCGATTACATGTCCGGGCTACCTCGTCGCTGAACGTAGGGCCGACAATGAAGTCGGCACCAAGCTGCAGATAGAGCGCGGCCGTCGACGCGTCCAGAATAGTGCCGGCCCCCAGGGCCATATCGGGGAAGTCGCGGGCACAAAGTCGGCTCAGGTCGGCAAACCGCTCGTGGGCAAAGTCGCCCCGGTTGGTAAACTCAAACGCCCGGACACCCGCCCGGTAACAGGCGGTTAGCACACCGGCGCACACCTCGGCATCGGGATGATAGAATACAGGAACCAAGGAGACGTTCTGGATGGACTGGTAAACGGAAAGGCGGGTAATTCGTGCCATGAAATACAGTTTGTCGTTTAGGTCAGCCGGGGCCGACAACTCAAATTAACTTATCGTTTCAATTTGCCCGATGCATCGCCCCGCTCCAGGGTTTCGACCTCAGACACGGTAGCCAGGTTGACATCGCCTGGGATCGTATGCTTAAGGGCAGAAGCGGCGGCTCCAAACTCAACGGCCCGCTGCAGATCGTTGAACATGAGCAGGCCATAAATAAGCCCGGCTATGTAGGCATCGCCCGTCCCGATGCGGTCCACAATCGGCCGGATGTCGTACACCCTCGATTTATACGTTGTCTCACCATCGAACAGCTTGGCCGACAGCTGGTTGTGCGATGCACTAACCGAGTTGCGCTTGGTGTCGGTAACGTAGCGAATAGTAGGAAAGCGCTTCATCAGCGCCCGCCCAGCCTCCTGAAACGTACTGCCAGCAACGCCGTAAAGTTCGGAGAACAGGGACTTACTGCCCAAAACAAGTGTACAGCCTTCGGTGAGGGCGGGCATAATCTCCTGCGGAGTCCGGCCGTATTGCCACAGATTGCTGCGGTAAACGATGTCGCCTGAAACCGGAATGCCCAGGCGGTTGGCGGTCTGGATGCCGGCCAGCAGACAATCGGCGGCTCCCTGCGACAGGGCGGGCGTAATGCCCGTCCAGTGAAACCAGCGGACCGGCGCTCCGGGCGCTCCGCTCAGGATTGTTTCCCAATCGATTTCGTTGGCCCTGATACGCGAGAAAGCCGAGTCGGCGCGGTCGTAAATAATCTGGCTGGCGCGGCTGCCGGCCCCCGTCTCCAGAAAATAAAGCCCCATGCGGCCATCGCCAAACCGAACCGACTCCGTACCGACGCCATACCGGCGCAGGTAGCCCGTTGCAGCCTTCCCCAGGGCATGGTCGGGAAAACGGGTGACGTGGGTGGCCGGCAGACCGAATTGCGCCAGCGAAACCGCTACATTTGCTTCTGTGCCGCCGAAGTGCATGGTGAGGGCGCTGGCCTGCGAAAGCCGGTCGACACCCGGGGGACTGAGCCGGAGCATGACTTCGCCGAAGGTAACAATTTTCATAAAGTCGGGGTCAGGCTCCCACCTAACGCGTGGATAAGATCAGGATTTGTTAACTAAAGAAGTACAGTACCCCAATGGCCACCGGTTTAAACGGCTTCCTGGAGGAGTTCTTCGGTCTTTACCGGCTCCAGTTTCGGCAGAATCAGGTGTATGATTCCCAGCGCGATAAGGTAGGCGCAACTGGCAATGATAAACATGGGCAGATACCCAAACGCGGTGATGATGCGCCCCGCCAGTAAGGCAAGCAGAATGCCGCCCACCGCCCCGAACATGCCGCCAATGCCCGTTACGGAGGCCACTACGTTTTTGGGGAACAGGTCCGACGCAAAGGTATACATGTTGGCTGACCAGCCCTGGTGAGCGGCTGTGGCAACCGCAATCAGGGCAATGGCAATGGTCAGGCTGCTGGTTTGGGCAGAAAAGAAAATGGGAACAACGCACAGGGCGCAAATGAGCATGGTGGTTTTGCGGGCACGGTTAGCCGACCACCCCATATTCATGAACTGGGTAGTGAGCCAGCCGAAGAAGATACTGCCGGCGTCGGAGACGACGTAGATGATTAAGAAAGGTATGCCGAAACTTTTAAGGTCCAGCTTTTGATCGAAAGCGTCGTTGGAGTTAAAGAAATCGGGGAGCCACGACATGTAAAACCACCAGATGGGATCGGCCATAAACTTACCAACGGCGAATGCCCACGTTTGTTTATAGCCAAGCAGCCGTCCCCACGACACCTTTATAGTGGGTATTTTTTCTTCGTCGCTTCGGATATAAGCCAGTTCATCGGCGGAGAGTTTAGGGTTCCGTTCCGGCTTGCTGTAGGTAAACCACCAGAGTGCCAGCAGGAGAAACCCAAGCGCGCCCGTCACCCAAAACGAACTGCGCCAGCCAAAATGTAAAATCAGGTACGGAACCGCCAGGGCCGTCAGAATGATGCCTACGTTGGCACCGGCGTTGAAGAGGCCGTTGGCAAAGGACCGTTCGCGCCGGGGAAACCACTCCGAAATGGTCTTGATTGATGACGGAAAGTTGGTAGCCTCACCCAGACCCAGCAGGGCACGTGCCCATCGCAGCTGCGCTATATTGCCGACAAAAGCGGTCAGCATTCCGGCCATACTCCACACAATGATACCAATTGAAAATCCCCGTTTGGTACCGATGCGGTCGATGAGCCAGCCCGCAAGCAAAAATCCAATGGCATACGCAAACTTGAAGGCGGCATCGACATCGCCGTAGAGTACCTTGAAGCGATCTGTGGCTTCTTTGGTCAGCACGGCATCGGGGGCCAGATCGAGCATTTCCTTACGAAACAACTCGTCGGTCATGGTAAACGAAAGAACTTGCCGGTCAACGTAATTGATAGTCGTAGCTATAAATAATAGAGCAACTATGCGCCACCGAAAGCGGCCGGATGTAGTTGAGTTTACCAAGTACGTAGGGGGCTTTTGGGGAGAAAAGCGGAGGTAGGTGCTTTTTTACCTGAAAGAGAAAACTGAAATGTTGACTGTCGAAGCACGATATTGGCGCCCCTTATGGCAACAGGCAGGATTCGACTGTTGACAGTCAATCGTAAAAACTATGCTTGAACAAACTTGGCGCTGGTTTGGCGATGCGTCACCCGGCCCGAAAGACCCCGTATCGCTCGCCGACGTCAGACAGGCCGGAGCTACCGGAATCGTAACGGCGCTTCACCACATCCGCAACGGCGACGTGTGGCCGCTCGAGGAAATTAGAAATCGTAAGGCGCATATAGAACAAAACGGCCTGACCTGGTCTGTTGTCGAAAGCATTCCCGTGCATGAAGGCATCAAAACCCGCACCGGCAACTTTCGGCAGTACCTCGACAACTACAAAGAATCGATTGTCAATCTAGCCCAGGCAGGTATCGATACGGTCTGTTTTAATTTCATGCCCGTGCTCGACTGGACCCGCACCGATCTTGACTTCCCGATGCCCGACGGATCCACCGGCCTGCGGTTCGACGCCGTTGAGTTTGCTGCCTTCGAACTCTATGTGCTGAAGCGGCCTGGTGCCGAATACCTATACACCAATGAGCAGAAACGCCAGGCGCGCACCCGGCTCGATGCCATGACCGACGCGCAGGTTAAACGCTTGACCCGCACCATCATTGCCGGGTTGCCCGGTTCCGAAGAAAGCTACACCGTTGAACAGTTTCGGGAGGCTCTCGGTACGTATGCCGACATTGGGGATCACGAACTGCGCCAGAATCTGTACGCTTTTTTAGGCGAAATAGTGCCCGTCGCCGAGTCGGTGGGTGTCCGGCTGGCTATTCACCCCGACGATCCGCCGTATCCGATTCTGGGTCTGCCACGGGTGGTCAGCACCGAAGCCGACGCCCGTGCCCTGCTGGCTGCCGTCGATTCACCCGCTAACGGGCTTTGTTTCTGCACCGGCTCCTATGGCGTTCGGCCCGACAATGACCTGGTTGGGATGGTTGAGCGACTGGGGCCGCGCATTCATTTTATTCACCTGCGCAGCACCGAGCGCAGCAGTGATGGGGATGCTGCCTGGTCCAATTCAGGCCGGTACAGTTTTCAGGAAGCCAATCATCTCGAAGGCGACGTACCGATGGTAGGCGTTATGCGGGCGTTGCTGAAGGAACAACAACGACGGCAGGCCGAGGGGAGAACGGATCTGCGGATGCCGTTTCGTCCTGATCATGGCCACCGGATGCTCGATGACCTCACCTCGGGTAAGCGCACGAATCCTGGCTACACCGCCATTGGGCGACTGCGCGGGCTGGCCGAACTGCGGGGGCTGATGTGGGGGCTGTCATAAGGGCCTGGTAACAGATTCGGTGTGGTGAGTAAAGACCAGGTGCGTAAACCGTTTCAGGAACGAATTGGTGGGTTCCCGGAGGTTTATGCCCGGTCAAAACCTAAATATTGTTAAATTGGGCCGTTACCCAATCGGAAGCAGTAAATTTGTCTCCATAACCACGAACCCCTGAATGGCTCGTACAAAAAAGAAAGTAGGTCAATATCCCAGCGGCATGATTCTGTTTAGCCTGTCGCTGGCGTTGTTTTTAATTGGTTTTTGCGGACTGCTGGCCATCCAGTCGAAACGGTTGGTGCGGTTCATTCGCGAAAACTACGAAATGCGGGCTTTTCTGGATAAAGACCTCAACGAAACAAAAAAACAAGCCTTATACAAAACCATCGCCGAGAAGCCCTATACCCTGAAAACCAGTGGCCAGCCACAGATCAGTCTGGTTACTAAAGAGGTTGCGGCTAAGGAGTTTATTGCTGAAACGAAAGAAGATTTTTCGAAGTTTCTGGGTGAGAATCCCCTGCGGGACAGTTACCGGATTAAACTGAATGAAGACTACTTTGAGGAGGCCAAGCTGCAGGGCGTTAAGGAGGATTTAGAGCTAATTGATGGCGTGTTTGAAGTGGTTTATCAGGAAAATCTGGTGGACAGCATCAACCGCAACATCACCAAGATTTACCTCGTCATGGCAGCCTTTGCGGTGGTTCTGCTCATCATCATCGTTGTGCTGATGAACAACACCATCCGGCTGGCGCTCCACTCGCAGCGGTTGCTCATTCGGAGTATGCAGCTCGTAGGAGCCACCAACGGATTTATTACAAGGCCGTTTCTGGGGCGGGGTGTTCTGCAGGGTCTCATTGCGGGCATCGTTGCCGTGGTGCTGCTGCTCGTTGCGTTGCAGATTGCGGTTCATAACCTGCCCGAACTGGGAGCCTATCAGGAACCAGAGAAAATAGCGATGCTGCTGGCGGGCATCCTTGGACTGGGTATTTTGATTGGCTTCATCAGTACATTTCAGGCCGTTCATCGATACCTTGGCTTAACGGTCGATGAGCTATATTAAAAAGTGAATGGCAAATCCGGTTCGACGGAAGGCCTTTTTTCATTCACTATCGTTTAGTATACATTAGAACAAAACAGACATGGCAAAGGACAAACCTTATAGCTCGCCCACAATAACCCGTGAGGAAACCGTCAAAAAAACGACGGTTGTGGCAGCACCCGCGGCTAAGCCCGTATCGACGACCCGGCAACCCTTGACCGACCCGACTCGCCGACCCGACCCTACGGCGGCACTGCCCTTTGGCCGGCGCAACTATATGCTCATGTTGGCGGGCATTGGAGTAATCCTGCTGGGGTTCTTTATTATGAGCCTCGACAAAGAGGAATTCGGATTTGGATTTCTGGGTCTGACGCTCGGCCCACTGGTGGTGATGAGTGGCTTCGTGCTCGAATTCTTCGCCATTCTGGCTCGCCCAGCCAGGACCCAGGTGATTTAGTTAGTGTTTATGTGTTTGCGTGTTTACGTTTGTACTCAATTTACAGACGCTAAGTACGCAGACACATTTTTACACCTGAATGGACCTGATTCACGCCATTGCCCTGGCCATCATAGAGGGGCTGACCGAGTTTTTGCCGATTTCCTCAACGGGCCACATGATTATCTACTCCTCGCTGGCGGGCATTGCCGGCAACGAGTTTACTAAGCTCTACACGGTCGATGTACAGTTCGGCTGTATTCTATCGGTGCTGGTTCTTTACCACCGCCGGTTTCTGATTGACACCCGAACCGATGAATTTGAGGCTCCGGCCTGGGTCCGGCGGTTTCCGCAAAAAACGCAGCGGATGGTCGATTTCTACGCCAAAATCCTGATTGCCTTTCTGCCCGCAGCCATCATCGGTTTTCTGCTGAATGATTTCATTGATTCCCTGCTCGAAAATATTGTCGTCGTTGCCATCATGCTGGTGGTAGGTGGCGTAGTACTGGTGTTCATCGACCGGATTGTGAACCGAGAGTCTAAAGACGGAGACGTAACGGCGTCGGATGCGCTCAGGATTGGGTTTTTCCAATGCATTGCCATGGTTCCGGGCGTATCGCGCTCGGCGGCTACCATCATTGGCGGCATGTTTCAGGGGCTGACTCGTAGGCAGGCGGCCGAGTTTTCGTTTTTCCTGGCGGTGCCTACCATGGCGGCTGCTTCGGGCTACAAGCTGCTCAAGACTTACAAACTTCTTCAGCCGGCCGACTATCAGACGCTGCTGATCGGCAACGCCATTGCGTTTGTGGTAGGACTGATGGCCATTCGGGCCTTCGTGGGTTTCCTCACCAAATACGGCTTTAAATATTTCGGCTACTACCGAATCGCACTGGGCTTGTTGCTCTTGGGGTTGATGGCCGCCGGGGTAAAATTAGACGTACTTTGAACAAATGGAAGGAGCTGCAAAACCCATTGATCCTGGGCAACCCGACCCCGGCCAGTTGATTCTGATCGATAAGCCGCTGACATGGACATCGTTCGACGTGGCCAACAAATTGAAGTACGCCTGCAAATTCAAAAAAATTGGGCATGCCGGTACGCTCGATCCGCTCGCTACGGGCTTACTGATTCTGTGTACGGGTAAGATGACCCGGCAAATCGACCAGTACCAGGCCCAGGAAAAAGAATACACCGGTACGCTGGTGCTGGGCAAAACCACCCCCTCCGTAGATCTGGAAACGGAATTCGACGGCGAATTTGATACAACAGGTATTACCCCGGAGCAGGTTCGGGAAGCAGCCCGGCAACTAACGGGCGACATTGGGCAAATACCGCCCATTTATTCTGCGGTGCGGGTCAATGGCGAACGGCTCTACGAAAAAGCAAGGCGGGGCGAAACGGTCGACCAGATCCAGGGGGGTATCAAGCATCGGCAGGTTAGGGTGTCGGTCTTTGAAACAGATGCCAGCCGTTTTCCGGAGGTGGACTTTCGTATCGTGTGCTCCAAGGGTACGTATATCCGTAGTCTGGTGCGCGATCTTGGCCTTTTGCTCAATATCGGTGCTTACATGAGCGCTCTGCGTCGGACCCGTATCGGCCAGTTTACGGTAGCCGATGCCGATACGATTGATAATTTTATTGCCAAATGCCGCGCTAATCAGGGAAATCGCCCAGACAGCCGCCTGCCGGTTGACGCCGTGGATTCATCTGGTTCTGTACTCGCATCCGGCTCACCCCTATGAAAGTTCACCGTGGTCTCGACGACCTTCAGCCCCTGCCCAATGCCGTTGTTACCAGTGGTACCTTTGATGGTGTTCACCGGGGACACCAGACTATCCTGACTCGGTTAACCGAAGTGGCCAGCGTCAGCAACGGCGAGTCGGTGCTCATTACGTACTGGCCCCACCCACGTACCGTTGTTTCTAACGACAGCCAAGACCTTAAACTGCTGTCAACCCTCGACGAAAAAATAGAACTGCTCGATCGGGCGGGTGTCCATCATCTGGTTGTGATTCCGTTTACCCGGTCGTTTTCGCAGCTATCATCAGAAGAGTTTATTCGTCAGATCCTAATAGCAAAAATTGGCACTAAGAAACTGGTCATTGGTTATGATCACCGCTTTGGCCGAGACCGTGAGGGAGGGTTCGATTATATTAAGACCCATCAGCATGAATACGGCTTCGAGGTGGAAGAAATTCCCCGGCAGGATATTGAAGCTGTTGGGGTTAGCTCGTCTAAAATCCGTACGGCACTTATTGAGGGTAACATACGGACTGCCAACCGATTTCTTGGGCGCTACTACAGCTTGACGGGCACTATCGTGAAGGGACGCCAACTGGGCCGCACCATTGGTTTTCCAACAGCCAATATGCAGGTCGATGATCCAAGTAAATTGGTGCCAGCCAACGGAGTCTATGCTGTCGATGTCATCTATAAAGATCAACGTTTCGGCGGAATGCTGAACATTGGCTTTCGACCTACCGTGGATGCGGCTACCGTGGCTGGTTCGAATCTGAGCATTGAAACGTATATTTTTGACTTCGACCGGGATATTTACGGCGAGCACCTCACGCTCTGGTTTCGGGAGTTCCTGCGGCCGGAACAAAAGTTTGAGGGCCTGCCAGCGCTGGTATCCCAGTTGAAGCAGGACGAAGAGTCGGCCCGAGCCGTGCTGGCAGCTTAGTTATTGGCCAATGTGCCGACCCGCTACGTAGCCTGTTGTCCAGGCGCTCTGAAAATTGAAGCCGCCCGTAATGCCGTCTATGTCAAGCACTTCGCCCGCAAAAAATAACCCTGGCTGCGCCTTGCTTTCGAGCGTTTGCGGATCCAGGCCATCCAGCGGGATACCCCCACAGGTCACAAACTCATCTTTAAACGTACTCTTGCCCACTACCTGAAACTGGCTGTTTGTGAGCCGCTCGATCAGGCGGTTCAGGGGCTTAGCGGGCAGGTCGGCCCAACGCTGCTCACTGGCAATCCCCGACTCCTGCACCAGTGCCTGCCACAGCCGCATGGGTAGTCCAAACGGGTTCTGTGACGCTACGTGCTTACGGCCGTTCTGCTGTCGGAAATTCTGTAAGTCCGCTCGCAGTGTATTGTCGTTGTGCGTTGGTACCCAGTTCACCCGCAGCGCAAAGTGGTAGTCTACATCGGCCAGTTGGCGGGCTGCCCAGGCCGATAGCCGCAGCACGGCGGGTCCGCTAAAACCCCAGTGCGTCAGCAACAACGGCCCGCGCTGCTCCTGTTTACCGCCTGAAACAGACACGCCCGCATCAGGTACCGACACCCCCGCCAGGGAGAGTAGTGGGCTGTCGGGTACGTTGAACGTAAACAGCGACGGTACCGGCGGCACCAGCGGCTCGGCTTGGTGGGGTAACCAGTTGTAGGAATGAAGCTGCGGGTAGCCGCCCGTCGCAACCAGGACGCGGTTGGCCGACAACGTACCGCCATCGAGCAGGGTAAGCTGCCAGCTGGTCTGGTTGGGTTGCTGCGTCAGGGTGCTTACCCCACAACTTGTGCGCACGGTGATGCCAAGCCGCCGGGCGGTGCTGAGCAGGCAATCGACGATGGTGTCAGAGGTGTTGGTTGCCGGAAACATACGACCGTCAGCTTCGGTTTTGAGCGCCGTGCCCCGGTCCTCGAACCAGCGCACCGTAGCAGCCGCGTCGAACTGGTTCAGCAAGGCTCGTAAGGGTTTTTCGCCCCGTGGGTAGTGCTTCACCAATTGCCGGTTGTCGAAACAGGCATGGGTTACGTTGCAACGGCCCCCGCCCGAAATGCGCACTTTGTTAAGGACGGTGCGCGTTTTTTCGAGAATCATGACGGTAGCATCCGGGAAGGTTTCGGCCGCTGTGATAGCCCCAAAAAAACCCGCTGCTCCCCCGCCGATAACGACAATAGTTAATGAAGGCATAAAGAATAAACAATGGTTGAGGGTTTTTGAGTTCGTAACGTTACGGGTTGACCGGTTCTTTGGGCGTATTGTACCGTCATCGAACCGCCAGCTTAAGTAGGCAACACAACTTCCTTCGTAGCTTTGTCCTATGCGTTTTAATTCAGGCGTCAATTCAAATAAATACCATCGACGGGGTTTCCGGCTGCGTGGCAATACGCTCGTGCTGCTATTCGTCTTTTTCCTGATCGGTTTGTTTTTGCATTACGGTGGCCGAACGCAGCCCGTTGTCGCTTTCTGGAACGATTTTCGTCAGCTTGTCGGATTGAGTCCTGCACGGTCCGGTAAGCATGGTACTAACCCCTATAAAGCACCGGAACCCACGTGGTCGGAGGACGTAGCGTCGGATCGCAGCGAACGGGGGAGGTCATCGAGGAAACGGCGCAGTGAAGCATCCGATGATCGGCCCTCCGGCTCAGCCAGTGACAACAGGGGTGTACCCTCATCGGTGCCGGCGGGTAAGACGCTGTTCGACTTCGAGAAGCAGGTCGACTTTATCCTGCCGTCGTTTCGGCCCGAGGATGATATTGTGCGGCACGATGGGTATACGCTTCGGTTCCGGGACGAATATAAGAACGCCGACTGGGTAGCCTATCCGCTGCTGCCGGAAGGAATCAACGGCGACACCGACCGCGAAGGTTCCAGTTTTCGCCCCGACCCGGCCGTCTCGACGGGTTCTGCCTTGCCCGCAGATTATACGCGGTCGGGTTACGACCGGGGGCACTTAGCTCCGGCGGGAGACTTTAAGTTTTCCCGGCGGATGATGCAGCAAACGTTTTACATGAGCAACGTAAGCCCCCAGGTTCCCCAATTTAACCGGGGTATCTGGAAAGAACTGGAGGAGTTGGTGCGGACATGGGCCCTGCGCGATAACGGGTTGTACGTAGTGACGGGTCCCGTGCTAAAACCCGGCTTGCCCACCATTGGGCGAACCAACGAAATAAGCGTACCCGAAAAGTTTTACAAGGTAATTCTGTACTGCAACAATAGTGCAACTGACCAGCCGAATATCCGGATGATCGGGTTTTTGCTAAATAATGAGCCAAGTGATAGCCCGCTCAGGCAGTATGTGGTGCCGGTTGACCAGATTGAGCAACTGACGGGTATTGACTTCTTCCCTAAACTCCCCGACAACCTGGAGCAGCAACTGGAAAGCAAAAGCCGCCCTGAGATGGTGGCAGACTGGTTTTCGTATTAACGGCAAGCTTCGTAGATTTACTGGTAAACAAAACAAGTCATGGACGTAGAACTGATTGAGGAGCCGGAGGTAGCGGACGTGCGGATTCCAATGACGAAAGCGGAGTTTCTACGATGGAACCCCGATGACAGTTTTCTGTACGAATACGATGGCCAATATGCTGAGCAAAATCATGCCATGAAAAACACCGAACGCTACCTTGTCCGTAACATTCAGCGGAAATACCAAACAACCGAAGCCTTCCGGCAAAATGATTGGCTGTTTGAGGAAACTGAGTGCTGGGTGACAGACAAGCAGATGCGTCGGCCGGACATGGCGTTGTTTACCGATGCGCAGATTAAAGAGTCGACAGCGGGCGGAAATCCGGTTCCGGCATTTGTGGTCGAGGTTATTTCTGAACACGATAGGGCCAACAAAATCGAACGTAAAGTAGGGGAGTATTTCCGGGCGGGTGTTCAGGTTCTCTGGCACGTATATCCCGAACTGCGCATGGTACGGGTATTGCTGTCGCCCCGTAATATGGTTTCCCTCTTCGAGACCGACGTAATCAGCGCAGCACCGGTGTTGCCCGATTTACAGATGACGGTTGACGAGTTATTTGCGCAGTGAGGTCAGATGAATTGAATAACCGGTGTCCGGGAATAGTCTTTGCCCAATTTCTTACGTCTTCTGCTTCTTCTTTTTAGCCGCCGGGAACAGGATGTTGTTGAGAATCAAGCGGTAGCCGGCTGAGTTAGGGTGAAGGTTAAGGTCAGTTGGTTCTTCGCCGATCTCATGGCGGTAGTCCTCCGGGTCGTGTCCACCGTAGAACGTAAAGAAACCCCGGCCGTAGGGCGAGTGAATGTATCGGGCCTCACCCGCTGCACGGTTCTCCGCCATAATGACCACTTCAGGCTTGATCACGTTCTTTTTGAAGGCGGTTGTTTGGCCCATGAATCCTTTGATGACGTTCAGATGATTCTGAGTCAGCATTGTTGGGATGGGGTCATACTTGGCCGAGAACTGAAACAGGGTAAAGTAATCGTTGTGCTCATTCAGGCCGCGCTCTTCGGGTTGATTGTCGATGTTGGAGAACTCAATGTAGTACGGGTTAGTGATTACCTGGAAGTTTCGGAAAGCAAACGTCTGGCCAAAATCCAATTTGTTATTGGCATTCTGATCAGCCGGGTCGCCGTCGTAAAAGCTATCGACGATATCAGTGTTGTGCGATGCCAGCGCAATGTCAAATGTATCGGTGGCGTTGCACATGGCAAACAGATAGCCCCCGCCTAACACAAAATCACGGATGTTCTGAGCAACCGCCAGCTTTAACTGGGGCACCTTCGTGAATCCGAATTTGCGGGTAATTGCTTCGGCTTCCTGTTTCTGGGCGATGTACCAGGGCTGGTCTTTAAAATGGAAAAACTTACCGTACTGACCCGTAAAATCTTCGTGGTGGAGGTGCAGCCAGTCGTACTCGGGTAGTTTGGTATTCATTACTTCTTCATCGAAAACCACATCGTAGGGAATCTCGGCGTAGGTCATCACCATCGTTACGGCATCGTCCCAGGGTTGCTTGGTCTTGGGCGAATAGACGGCTACCTTAGGTGGCTTCTGCAATTTCACCGCGTCCATATTGGCGTCGGGAGCGGCAACTTCAGCCAGAATCTGACTCGACTGAGCGTCGGAAATGACTTCGTAACTGACGCCCCGGATCACCATCTCGTTAATGAATTTCTGGGATTGTGGCATCATAAACGAGCCGCCCCGGTAGTTAAGCAACCAGTCGATCTCTATATCGTGGGTTTTTAATACCCAATAGGCAATGCCGTAGGCCTTCAGGTGATTCTTCTGGGCATCGTCCATAGGAATCAGAATCTTAGACCCCCATACGTTGCCCGTTAGTGTTAAAATTAGGATAAGCGGTAACAGCAAACGTTTCATTGGCTTTCCGTTTAATACTGTACGTGGTAGCTTTGTGATAACGAAATATAGGCAATATTGTGCTAAATGAATCTGATCGAAAATATCCGCGAGGGTCTGCGTTCCATTGCGGGTAACCGCCTGCGCACCATTCTGACCTCTCTTATCATTGCCATCGGCATTACATCGCTCGTGGGTATTCTAACGGCTATCGACGGTATCCAGAATTCGGTAAACAGCAGTTTTGCCGGGCTGGGAGCCAATACCTTCAGTATTGTGGCCCGGCAGGACGCATTTCGGCAGGGTGGGCGGGTTAGAAAACAGGACGAGCCCATCGACTATTTCGAGGCTATGCAGTTTAAGCGGAGGTTTCCCTACGGGGCCACGATTGCCGTTTCGACCGTAGCGGCCAGCGCGGCCC